>JAFGDC010000316.1 GCA_016932295.1 candidate division CSSED10-310 bacterium | reverse complement strand
TTCGACATCTTCCAGGGTGAAGGCGCCGTGCCGCCGTCAGCCACCTATTCAAGGTTCATGCGAGTATTGTTTTCCTTCGCGGTGGAGATTGACCGGATCTTCGACCGGCTCATCGAACAATTAGGCACCCTTCTGCCTGATCTGGGCACTCATCTGGCCTACGACGGCAAACCGCTCAGCCGGAGCCGGCTTTTGTCTTGATTTTTGGGGAGAGAACCGGTATTTTACTCAACGTTTTGGGGATGGAGTCCCCCGATAACCGCCCGGGCCGGGCTGATGACTCCTACCGCGCAGGCTTTTTCAGCGGTAGGGGCAAAACGATGCCAAGAGCCACCCGCTACAAAGCGGTTTTTTTGTGCCTGCGCCATGGCCCGGATGGTTTTTCAGAGAAAGGATGACTCCATCATGGAACATATCTTCACCATCGCTTCCCTGTGGCTCGGATTGGCTATTATTTCGGCCGTTGTTGCCTACCACCTGCGCGTATCCATCGCCCTTGTTGAAATCTGTATCGGCGTAATCACGGCCGCAGCCGCAGGCTACTTGGGGATGCTGGACGCGTTGGGCTCCAATATGGAATGGCTCAAGTTTTTGGCAGCTTCGGGAGCTGTCCTGCTCACTTTCCTAGCCGGGGCCGAACTTGAGCCGGAGGTGATTCGAAAGAAACTCAAGGAGGTGACGATCGTCGGTCTCGTCGGTTTTTTTGCGCCGTTCTTGGGCTGCGCAGCTATCGCACGCTACCTGCTGGACTGGAATCTCCAGGCCAGCTTGCTTTGCGGCGTTGCTCTCTCAACCACATCGATGGCGGTTGTGTACGCGGTCATGCTGGAAACCGGCTTCAACAAAACCGACTTCGGTAAAGGCATTCTCGGTGCTTGCTTCATCAACGATCTTGGCACAGTCATCGCCCTGGGATTGTTGTTTGCGCCGTTCACCTACAAAACCGTCATTTTTATCGCAGTGACGGCCTTTGTGCTGGCCATCCTGCCCTTCACCAGCCGGTGGTTGACCCGCATTTACGCCTACAGGACCGCCGCAATACGAACCAAATGGATCATTCTCATTCTATTCGGCTTGGGCGCACTGGCACTGTGGTCCGGGAGCGAGGCTGTGCTTCCCGCCTATCTTGTAGGCATGGTGCTGGCGGAATTCTCGAATGGGGACACTTTTTGGATTCGACGTCTACGGACGTTGACGGTCGGTTTTCTCACGCCGTTCTATTTCATCCGTGCAGGAACCTTCGTTTCCATGCCGGTCCTGGTATCCGCACCGCTCGTTTTTTTCCTGTTGCTCGCTGGCAAAGTCATATCGAAGATATTCGGCCTTTATCCGATCATCGGTCAGTTCCGGCACAAACGCGACGAACGCTGGTATTACACCTTGATGATGTCAACCGGTCTGACATTTGGGACGATCTCAGCGCTGTATGGGCTATCGCACAACATCGTGACCCAGGATCAGTATTCTTTCCTTGTCGCCGTGGTCATCACCAGTGCCGTGGTTCCGACGCTGATTGCCGGTATCGCTTTTCTGCCTCGGCACCTACTGCCCAAACCTGAACGACCGACTGAAGGGACGCCCCAAGAAAACGGGCTCAGCGATGAAGGATGAAAAGTATTGACATTTTCCGCTCACTTCCTCGGGGGGGTGGGTGGTCGCAGCGCCGTTCAATGACGACAAGATAGAGCGTCGCTGGACGCAGACCGTGGAGTGGCTGGCGCGATTCGCCACCTCGTTGCCCATGCCCAGCGAGTGTGACGTCCCCGCGTTGAAGCACCCGCTCATGGCGGTTCGCGCCGCGCTGCGTGTCGAGTTGGCTTTGCGCGCAGGCGACAGATCCACGGGACGGTCGCATTCTTCGGGGCGGCGCTGTGGGACGGTCTGAACGAACGGATCGAGTGCTCTGGGGATCCGAAGCGCCGCCGCTATTTCAGGATCAAGAACGGTTTGACCCCCAGCGGCGACAAGCTGCTGCGAAAAAAAGACCACTCGAACGAGAACCGAAAACATCCGTTTGAGTGGAAGGACACAAGAGACGGAGTCGACTGGTACTGGATCTACGATGGCGATGGCGGTCCAGCAGCCCGTCTTGCGATGTGCTTCCTCAAGCGCGACGGTCTGGTGTCCTTCGACAAGGCGCTCGGCAGCGCAGTTCGAGCCCTGCGCAACGACGTGGCGCACAACGAGCCCACGCCGGAGCTGATGGACGACGCTCGCGCTCAGATACGAAGGGAAAGGCGGTGGTCCGACAAGGACACGTTCCTGAGTCAGCCACTCGTCCACGCCGTGTTGAGGGAATTGGGTGTACCCGTGCCCGGAAGGCTCCTCGCCGACTTGCTGGCCGCTGTTCGCCACCGGCTGGTTGCACCATCGGTCGATGGGTAGCCTCAGCGATTTCCTCGACCTTGCGACCCGGAGGGACCGCGATGGCCGCTGAACTTCGGCTTCCGGTCCTGAGGCACCCCGACTCCGGGACCAGCGTCAGCCAGTCCTTGAGGATGCCTGCCCAACGCTACCCTGGCGTATCGTCAGCAGTTGCGTCCTCTCCAGCTTCAGACGGCGGGGTGAAATACACCACCCGATAGCGATCCTTCACCCCCGTAAGCCACTCTTCCAGTCGGTTGTTCAATTCCCGTTCTTCCAGCAGATGCTTCATCAATCCCTTGGCTTCCTGGTTCTCCCATACCGTTGGATCATCCGGGAACTCCGCTGCCAGCGCCTGCCTCACATCGCCATCCGTCACCATGATGAACGCCGCGAAACGTTCCCTTATGAATCGCGCCACCTGCGCATCCTCGCGAACCCACTCCATGAATTCCCGCCAGGACCAGCCCGCCGCCTTGACGATGGACTCCATTTCCGCCCGGCTCGTGCCAGGAGGAAACCGCATCGTCACCTCCTCCTCAACCGCTTTTTCATCCAGTTGCGGGATCCCGGCGCGCTTCATCTCGAACACGATCACCGCGCGTTCGATGATTCTATCCAACAAGGCGCGCGGGGAGGGCTCATCCGTCTTGATCTCTATGATCCCTTGCCGCACAAGTTTAGTAACCGCCGAAACGGTGCTGCGGCAGATCACCTTGTCCTCGACAGCCGCGGCCAGGCCGTCCACCACCACTGCACCGGTGCGCTGGTTCATCGTGACAGCCAGTATTGACAATGCCGCAATCAGCAGCGGAATCCTGGCCCTGACCACCGGAACGACGCCTCCGATTCCAAAGCAATCCATCGATCACCCATGAATCATGGCAAAGGCATTGTGATTGTGGATACTCTCGAAATTCTCCGCCTCGACCACATACCCCTTGATTCCCTGTAAGGCTTCAATCTTATCCGCCACCTGCCGGACAATATCCTCCACGAACCGGGGATTGTCGTACGCCAATTCGCTGATATACTTTTCATCTTCACGCTTGAGCAGGGAGAACAGAGGCGCGCTGGCACAGGATTCGACCAGTGCGACCATGTCCTCGATCCAATGAAGGTGATCAGATTCAATGCGTATCAGCACTTCACCTCGTTGATTATGGGCGGCGGTAGCGCTGATCTCTTTGGAGCAGGGGCAGAGATTCATTACCGGCACCCGCACCTCCAGCAACTGGGTGAGTTTGTTATCATGATCTTCCGAGGCGATCCATCTGCACTGGTAACTCATCAGGCTGCCCTCTTCCGAGACCGGGGCATGCTTCCGTATGAAGTACGGAAATGACAGCTCCAGGTGTGCCGCGGCGGCATTCAGGCGTTCCTTCATCTTGGTGAGCAGATCCATGACCACAGGACGTGACATCCGGCCATGATACTCATTGAGAATCTCGAGAAATCTGCTCATGTGGGTACCGCGATAGTCCTTGGGAAGACTGACATACATGTTGATGACCGCCACCGTATGCTGACGGCCCCGATTCTTGTCCATCACCACGATTGGATACCGGACGCCTTTCACCCCCACCTGATTGATGGAGCGTTGGTTCTCAGGCCGTTCATTCTGAACGTCTTTCATCGCGCAGCCCATCCAATCCGCCCCCCCATCGCCATCCCAGCCGGCGTGCTGTTCACAAGCCGTCCTCCCGGTAGGTGCAGAAGCTCCCCTTCGATTCCCAGACCCGAACCCGACGCAAATTGCAGGGCAATGCACGCAATTCCCGCTTCATCCTCTCATACAGCCAACGAGCGATATTTTCACAGGTCGGGTTCGTGTTCTGGAAATCTTCATGCTCGTTGATGAGACAGTGATCCAGTTCACCGGTGATGTCCCTGAGGATTTTCCTGAGCAGCTTGAAATCCACCACCAGCCCGATTTCATCCAGTTGCTCCGAACCTACCGTCACCTGAACGGACCAGCTATGACCGTGCAGCCTCTCGCAATTGCCGCTGTATCCCCGCAATCGATGGGCGGAGGAAAAATCAGACTCTACGGTCAACTCGAACATTCGTCACCTCTTCTCGATCGGCGCCGTCATGCCGGTCCGATCAGCTCCTCACGGCAGGTGAAACGTGCCGCTGATTCAACCAGTTGGAACGACATCGCCGATCCCGCCGTGCTGCCGGCCGGGCCGTGACGACGCCATTGATAATGGCACAAACACACCCGTTGATCATAGCACAACAAGTGCGCTGAAACCTACCCATGGTTTTTTCTTCCTTTGGTTTCGATATAAGGATTCCGGGTCGGATTCTGTCTGCCGGTGGTAGTGCCGGGATCAGTTTGAAAGACACTGTGTCGCCCTGTGAACACAGATGCATTGCGTATGGCTC
>JAFGDC010000315.1 GCA_016932295.1 candidate division CSSED10-310 bacterium | reverse complement strand
GGACTATCTGATGTCGTACGCCGGACGCCCATGAAATCAGGCACAATCCGAGGCAGCCGAGGGGATCTCCGGCTGCTCCGCCAGGAACTGAGACACCTGTTCCATTCGCCGTCATTGCTGCTGATGATCGTCATCGTCGCCGGAATCGCCGCCACCGCACCCACCCTGGTCCTGCTTGCCCACACGGAAAGTGCTACTCCCATCCATCAACGCCTGGTTTCCAGGCTCACTACCGGCGATCCGGTTCTCCACCTGTGGTTCACCAGGATCTACTTGCCCCTCACGGGATTGATAGTGCCGGTCATGCTGGCGGCGGCGCGGTTCCGACACCCCTCCTTCCGCGATGCACTCATCCTGCACAGACTTCGCGGAACCCAGGCCAGAAGCCTCTATGCTACCAGATTCGTGGCCGCCGCCATCACCCTCGGACTGATAAGCCTGGGGGGTAATGCCCTCGCCATGCTGCGCCTGGTCCGCACCACCAATTTCACCATGGTGCCACGATTTATGGCCGGCGCATACCTGTCAATGCTCTGCTCGGTGTTCGCGTTCTCCCTCGCCAGCCTGTTACACATAGTCTTACGCACCAGGAGCCGCGCCGTTCTCGCCGGCACGCTCCTGATTCTCGTCATGCAACTGCCTATCCTTCTGGCTCCCGGCATTCCCCACTATCCCGCCAGTCTGCTTTCACCATTTGCCTACATCACCCACATCATTCACATGAATCCCGGCGACATGGCGCCGTTCGTACACGCCGCCACCATCGTCTTCATCGCCATCCTCATCCCCTATTTCATCGCCATGCGGCGCCTGACCATAACCGCAAATCCGGCCGCCGAACCAGGGTAGGCAGCCCATCGACCTAGTCAGGTACATGAAAATCCCGAGCCTTGACTCTCCAGACGTGGTTCTCGATACCTGATTTCCGTCGGCGCAGCAGGATGAACTTCACACTTCAGTGGGACGGGGTGCGGAGCGCGCTTCGTTGACAAGATGTTCCAACGCCACTCTCTTGGCCACATCCATGGGCAGGTTGCGGCGGACCTTGGCGAAGCGGCACAAGGCCATGCGCGCCGCGGCCTGTTCCGCCTTCTTCTTGGTGTATCCCTTGCCGCGCCCGATGACGTGCCCGTCGATGCGCATGGTCACGAAAAACTTTTTGCGATGCTCCGGCCCACTCGCCCCCACCACCTGGTATTTCGGGATCACTCCCCAGTAACCCTGCGTGATTTCCTGAAGCTTGGTCTTATAATCATCCAGCGGAGACTGAATGAGATCCAAGGTCAGATCGCCTTCAAACTGTGCGCGAATGAACCACCGGGTGGCCATCATTCCCCGATCAAAATACACGGCACATACGACGGCTTCGAACGTGTTGGCCAGGAGCGAGGTCTTGGTGCGGCCGCCGCTCATCTCCTCGCCGCGGCCCAACCGCAGGTACTCGCCGATCCCCCAGTTCTGAGCCTTGCGCGCCAGGTTGGCGGTGCTGACCAGGAACGACCTGGCCTTGGACAAAGGGCCTTCGCGCAGGTTGGGAAATTGCTCCACAAGGAGTTCCGCGGAGAGAAAATCCAGAAGCGCATCACCGAAAAATTCCATGATCTCGTTATTCTTGTAGCCATCTCCGCGGTGCTCGTTGGCAAAGGAGATGTGGGTGAGCGCCTGATCGAGAATGCCTATATTGCGAAAATGCACCTGCAGCGACTGTTGAATATGCCGCAGTTCGGCGATCCGCTCCCTGGAGATGCCAGCCAGCGCATGACCGGCCTCAGGATGCCGGGAGTTACGCCGCCGCAATCGTTCGACGACGCGTCGAAACATGTACGTAGATTATTCGCCGAGACGTGACTTGAGGTACGCTACGGCATCCCCGACAGTGACTATCTTGTTTTCCACATCCGCATCGGGAATCTCTATGGAGAAATTTTCTTCGAAGGCCATCACCAAGCTGACTATCTCGAGCGAATCAGCTCCAAGATGCTCGGTAAACGAGGACTCTGGCTTGATCTGATCCTTGTCCAGGGAAAGCGTCTCAGCAACAATATCAATGACTTTTTTCTCTATATCCATCGTTCATCCCTCCTGCGTCAATTCGCTCCATTCAAGATTGAAAACCTACCATGCCGCCATGTCATCCGCAATGCAACCAACCGTGATATCCCACCCGCCGATCGGCAGGAGGCGGCGGTCGGACCGCCGCCACCGAGGTGGCTCCACACCAGGGATGATCATCCCCTCCGGATGCGGACATCCCCGATCAGGCTTCTTCGATGTCCAGGATCTTCTTGCCTTTGTAATAACCGCAGTTGAGGCATACCTGGTGCGGCACTTTCAACGCCTCGCAGTGCGGGCAAATTGAGAGATTGGGTGCTTTCAACGCCTGGTGGGCGCGGCGCATCCGTCCTCGCGATTTCGAGGTTCTTTGTTTTGGTACCGGCATGACTGACTCCTCTCACATCGTCTTTGCGGACAAGAAACGGGTCATTTCGTATCCAGTTTCAACCGACGCAACACCTGGAAACGCGGATCACCCTCCGGCGTTTCACAGGTACAAGCGACCTTGTTGCGGTTACCCCCGCAGATCGGACATAATCCCTTACAACCTGGTGTGCAGATAACTCGCAGAGGGATATTCAGCAGCAAGCGCTCATGGATCATCTGGGCGAGATCGATCATACCGGTAGCCACCGCCTGCGCGATGAGCGGATCCAGTTCATCAACCACGGCGTCGCGCAGTGAAAATTCATACTCGAAGTCGTCCTGAACGGAAATCTCGGCCCGTTCCAGGCACCGGCTGCATCGCGCCCCGAGCATCGCGGTCAAGTGCCCATTGATCCGCACTTCATCCTCGCGTCGTTCAAGGTACATCCGGCAGGTCACCGGCCCCGACACATCATATTCTTCTTCCCGCCACTCCAACTGGTCCGCAGCCACTTCGAACGCAAGCTCCTGGCCGTTTTCCGGTATGGCATGGAGTGAACGCTGCAACATGAGATCCTCCCTCTGGTCACTCATAAAACGAGTTACTATAAAAATACTGGCCGCCCATTGTCAAGCAGCATGCGCAGTTCGCTTTCGTTTCGACATAAGGATTCCGGCTCGGGCTCTGTCTGCCGGTGGTAGTGCCGGGATCAGTTTGAAAGACACTGTGTCGCCCTGTGAACACAGATGCAGTGCGTATGGCTCACAGT
>JAFGDC010000314.1 GCA_016932295.1 candidate division CSSED10-310 bacterium | reverse complement strand
GGCCCCGCAGGACTGGGCGCAATCCTCTATGACCAGGATACGGCGGGATTCCGCCAGGTTGAGGATGGGTTCGAGGTCGCAGGGTTGTCCAAAGAGGTGGGTGGGGATGACCGCGAGGGTGCGCGGAGTAATGAGCGACTCGACGGATCGGGCATCGAGATGGAATGTATCGGGAGTGATGTCGGCGAAGACCGGACGGCAACCCGCGGCGTGTATGGCCGCCGGCATCGCGGCATAGGTGAAGGAAGGCACGATGACCTCATCACGATCGGACGTCTTCAGCTCTTCCAGCCCAACCTGAAGGGCGATCCTTGCGGACGGTGCGGCGAGCACCCGGTCGCATTCCAGGAATCCGGCGAAAGCGCGTTCGAATTGCTCCACCAGGTCCTTCCGGCACCGTGAACGAGGGAACTGGATGGCCATCTTCACCAGGTCACCGATCGTCACCGGTGGACTGAAACGAGGCACCACCATGTCATGCACCGCCTTCAGAGGCGATTGCGGCCAGCTCGAAAGGCAGCAGGCGGGTCCTGGTTTCCTGTACCATAAGGTCCACATCCTTGCCCTTACCGGTGAAATGCTCCCTGATGTACCTGTCCATCAGGGGTTCCCTTGAGCGTATATACGCGGCGACCTTCTCCGGATCGTAGGTGGTATGCCAATCGAACAAGACATCTCCAATGTGCTGCAGTCCAGGTAGACAGATGGGCTGGACGCCGTGCACTCCGCGCCTGAACCGCATCCCGACCCAGATTCCCGCTTCCTGCAGCAGCCGGCGCTCCTCCGACTTGTCGATTTTCTCCTCGATCAGGGGAGTACTGAACCGGATGCCGTAATTCAAATAGATCCGCTTCTTTTCACGGATGGTGGATCGCATCGACATTACCGCGTATTCCCCACCCAGTGAACTGCAAAGAAAGGCACGCGGGATCCGGCGCTCAAGGTTGTAGATGATCAGCTTGGTCACCATGGACAACTGGCAGCCGAGGCACCAGATAAAATGACCATAGCGGCGCAAATCGCCGGGCAGGCTGCGAAGGGTGATCTTCGCGAACACGTCCGTGATGTCATTGATAGTATGAAAAACCCGCTCATCGCCGAACACTCGGGCCAGATCCTCGGCATGCTTGTGGGACCATTTCACGAAAAGATGCCCAAGACGGTGATCGAGGGTCCACAGATGGACCGTTCCGTCGAACCTGCGGCCCATGATGAGACCGACCGCGGTGGAATCCAGGCCGCCCGAGTAACACACCGTGAAATCGCCTTTGAGTTTTTCTTCCACCGGAGCCTCCCATACGTCAAGAAACGGCATGCCGTCAGAATGTCCTCAGGCTAGTAATTCGCCACCATGCTGTCAACCACGCGGCGGATTCACGGCGGAGCTGTCGTCATCGAATACCCGCCGATTGAAGATATCGTCACTGGAGTGCCGCATGGCAGATGGCGATGATCACGGCGAGCCATATCACGGATGGCCGTCTCCTGACAGAAATGTCCCTTGCCACGCACGCCTTGCTGTATGGTAGGATTGGTGGAGAGAGGATCTGATGAGTCGAGAAAAGGACGAACAACTTCAGCAGTTGTTGGACATTTTGGCCGATTCCCACCCCGACGAAGACCTGACGGTGGTGGAAACAGCGTACAAGTTCGCGCGCAAGGCGCACAAGGGACAAATGCGCAGGGACAATGTCACCGAGTATTTCTCCCACCCCTACGAAGTGGCGAAGATGGCCGCCGAATTCAAGATGGATGCCGTCTCGGTGGCCGCGGCGCTGCTGCATGACACCCTCGAGGATGCGGATTCCAAGCTGGGGGTCACGCCCCGCAAGATGCGGAAATTGTTCGGGGACGAGGTGATGTCCCTGGTGAACGGCTTGACCAAGTTGAAATCACAGCCCGGTGAGAATCCTCTGGCCAGTAAGGGACGCACCTTGATGTTCCTGCTGGGCGAGGCGGCCCGCAACGATGCCCGGATTCTCGTCATCAAGATTTTCGATCGCTACCACAACATCCAGTCACTGAACGTCTTCCGTAAAGACAAGCAATTGCGGATCGCGCGGGAAACAGTGAAGTTCTATATCCCTCTCGCCGACCGGCTGGGCCTGTTTGAAATCAACCGACGCATGGAGAACCTGGCATTCAAGAACATCTTTCCCGAGGAGTATGAGGCGCTGGAGGAGGCTGTCCGCGCTCGCGATTCGGTGAATGCGAAGGAGTTCCGGCAGTTGGAGGACATGGTGCGGCTGGAACTCGCGCGGCGCAATGTGGAATTCGGCAAGGTGCGGATTTTCGCCCGGCACCTCTACGAAATCCACTCCCTGTTGCGGGACGGGGGCTACCTGCCCTCACAGATCGACGAGGTGGCCGCCTACAACCTGGAGATAATCGTCGCCAACGAACAGTTGTGTTTTCTCACTCTGTTCGTGGTCCATAATCTCTTTACCCATCTTCCTCTGATGATCAAGGACTTTATCTGCAACCCCAAGATTAACGAGTACCGTTCCCTCCATTCGGTGATACGGGTGCCATCCGGCAAGAAAATTCAATGCATGATCCGGACTCAGGAGATGGCCGATCACGGTTTCCATGGCATCATCACCAAATTGGGACGGGAGAAGGATCGACGCCTGGGCTGGCTGAACGAGGATTTGGTGAAGAACCTGGATGAGGTGCAATCGGAAACCATCACCGACCTCACCAAAAGATTGTTCTTTCCTGAAATAGATGTATTCACGCCGCAGGGCCAGAGTATCAAGCTGCCGGAAGGCAGTACGGCGCTGGATTTCGCGTACCATATCCATACCGACATCGGCAACCAGGCTGAAGATGCACTGATCAACGGCAAGGAGATGAGCCTGGGCACCATCCTGCGCAGCGGCGACCGGGTGATGATCAGAACGGATGTGGATGTGACTCCCAAGGTGAGCTGGCTGGGAGTAGTCCGGACAGAACGCGCCAAGCTGGCCGTGAAGCGCGGTTTGCGCAGGTTCGACGAGCGCACTCCGGAAGCGGGTTGGACACAACTGGTGAACTTCCTGCACCGTTTCCAGTTCGCCATGAACAAAACCCACAAGCGCTGGGACCGCATCACCGCCGACCTCGGCTATGCCAGTCTCGATCAGTTGTGCCGTGACGTCTTTTACGGCAGATTCTTCTACCAGCATATCCTGTCCTTCCTGGTGCCGTACCTGGACAATGAGGAACTCCGTCACCTGCTCTCCTATATGGTTTCCAGACACTTGGTTTCACCCGCCAACGAGCCTGACTTCACTCGCATCACGGGCGATACCGCGAGGCTGAGGGCGTACCTGGCAGAGCATGTCACGGCATTTCTGAGGGAACACCATCCACCGCATCCATTGATCGGACTGGAGAACATACGTTTCCCCATGCCGGTATCAATCAAGTTGTGCTGCCGGCCATTCTTCCAGGATGACATCGTGGCGCTCCTCATCAGGGAGCGTGGCGCGGCGGTGCACAAGAAGAGTTGCGGCAATATCAGGCACCATCTGGAATTCAATGCGTATAACCTGGTGCCTGCTTTCTGGAAACGAGAGCCGCTGAGCAGCATCTTCGAATTCCATATCCTGGGCGAGGAACGACGCAACCTGCTCAAGGACATCATAGACATCCTCAGCTATTTCAATATCAGTCTCACCAGTCAATCGATGACCATCACGGATGGCTCCAGGGTAATGGGAACATTCACCATGCGCATTTCCGAACTAACGGACACCGAGGCCATGCTGGAAAGGGTGCGCGCCCTGGACAGCGTGACCAGCGTCACCATCAGATGATCACGCCAGGTACCGTCGACAATCAGTAGTCCTTCCGTATCAACACCGGGCGCGGTCGGTGCGGCATTTTTGGGAAGTATTACAGGTTCAATACGGAGAGGGCTGGCAGTGGCGTCATGCCGCATTGCCCGCGCAGACGGTTGTGTTCCTGGTACATTTCCTTGCCGTCAGCCAGCAGTTGGAACGCCAGGGTACGGGCTTCACCCAGCACCTCCGTATCGGAATGCAAGGCTCTGTTGAGCAGCCTGTACAGGGTGATTTCCCGCTCCATGAAGCGGATGACCCGGTCGTGGAATCCCATCACCTGAATGGGAACCTCCAGCTTCCGGATATCCTCCAATTCAGCCACCCGATCCCGGATCATGCTTTCTACGATTGAGCCATCCAGTGATGACTTGAGGATGTCCATGTTGATCCGGGTGGCTGCTTCGTACTTGTCGTTGATTGCTTGTAGTCCCTCGAGATACCTGCATTGCGCCGGATCTGCGGACGACGCCGGCGGCGCTGACTCAGCCGCCGGCTTCACCACCGGTTCTCCGTCTGAACCGGCGGCGGCACGCTTGACCATGAATTCCATGAGCGCATCGCTGAACCCGGCTTCCTTGAGCCGGAGCAGGTCTGCGGTAGTGAATTCACCAGCCAGTCCGGCGCTGTCCGCCTGGGCGCGGATGACCTCTTCACCCACTCCGGCCGCGTGAAGCAACAGCAAATCCTCGGTGGTGAGCGGCTCGGCATGAACGGTCATGAACGGCACCAACAGCAATGCGGCGCTCATCATGAGTAATACGCTTTTACATGACATCATTTCTTCCCCCACCTTCGCTACAGGATTCTGGCACGGTAACCCGGCCGGTAGCAGGCTCCGTGGTGCAATTCGGACGATGCGACGACGGGTCATCACCGTGGTGATCGGCCCCGCTGCCCTCCAGCATGATACTGAACCGGTGGAGAGGACGGGAGTTCCTTTTTCCTTGGACTGTTTTTCCGTCCCGATTGGTCGTGGATACGCATACAATGGATTGCGGATTGAGGATTGAGGGAAGGGGATTTGGGGGATTGCTGGAGAAGCGCGTAGCGCCGGCAGCGGGAGCGCGTGCGTACAACGGGGTCGTACCCGGAATCTTGCAGTGTTCGTCGTGATGCATTGGCTTTCAAGCTTTTACAGCAACATGGCGAAGCGCTCTTTCCAACGGGGTCGTACCCGGAATCCTGTAATGTTCGTCGTGAAGCGTTGGCTTTCAAGCTTCCACAACAACAAAGCGAAGCGCTCTTTCCAACGGGGTCGTACCCGGAATCTTGCAATGTTCGTCATGATGCGTTGGCTTTCAATCTTTTACAGCAACATGGCGAAGCGCTCTTTCC
>JAFGDC010000313.1 GCA_016932295.1 candidate division CSSED10-310 bacterium | reverse complement strand
TAGCGCGTTATCACCTTCTCACCGCACGAATGGCAGTAGGTGTTCTCGTATTTATTGCCCGGCAGATTTCCGACGTACACGTACTGCAAACCCGCGGTCCTGGCGATATCATGGGCGCGCACGACGCTCTCCTCTGGTGTGGGGGGCAGGTTTTTCATTCGATAGGTAGGATGAAAACGTGTGACATGCAGCGGCACCATCGTGCCAAGGTTATCCTTGATCCACGCGCACATATCCCGAAGTTCAGCCGGGCTGTCGTTCAATCCGGGCAGCAGAAGGGTTACTATCTCATACCATGTCTTGCCGGCGGCAAGAGTCTTCAGCGTATCGAGCACCGGTTCCAGGACGCCATCACAGTAGGTACTGTAGAAATTTTTGGAAAAACCCTTGAAGTCGATCTTCACCGCCGCTGCCACTTCGCAGAACCGTTGCAATGGTTCCTTGCGGATGAATCCGTTGGACACCATCACAACGCGTGGATCACCCGTGGTGCGCATACGGGCGGTATCGTACATGTACTCGTATGCCACGATCGGCTCGCTGTAGGTGAAGGCGATCGTAGCGCAATCGGCGAGGCGGGCCTTGTGTAACACCATCGCCGGTGTCACCTCGGGAGCCGGAAGATCCTCCGGGCTTGCCTGTGAAATCTGCCAGTTCTGGCAGAAAAGACAATGAATGTTGCAGCCCACCGTGGCCAATGAGAAAGACTTTGTGGCGGGCAGAACATGGAAAAACGGCTTTTTCTCGATCGGGTCCACCTGCATCGTGACAGGCTTGCCATACACAAGGGTGTGATAGGTACCCGCCGTGTTCCGCCGAACGCGGCAGTAACCGCGTTGACCGTCTTCGACCACACAGATCCTGGGACACAGTTGACACTGGACGCGTTTTTCTCCGAAATCCTTGTAGAACATCGCTTCATGGGTGCCGGTCAATGCCGCCGCACGCGCGGGTGTAAAGCGACCGGAACACAATGCTCCGTAAATTCCCGCGGCGGAAATCGCCCCCACCTGCAGAAACCGGCGCCTGGATATCCGCCCCGTCCTATTGTTCTCCCCCTGGTTGTTTCTCATGATCGAGCCCCTTGATGGCGCAATAAATGCCACACATTGAACAGACCTCCGCATCGGTGGGTGGCGCCTCAGCGCGCATGGCTTCGGCCTTAGGACGATCCAGGGCGAGCGCCGCCTGGCGTTCCCAATCCAGATCGCGACGAGCCTTCGCCATGTCCAGATCCATTTTCCAGGCATCCGTCCTGCCTCGGGCGATATCGGCGGCATGTGCGGCAATCCGTGCAGTGATCACGCCCTCACGCACGTCATCGACATCAGGCAGCCGCAGATGTTCAGCCCTGGTGACATAACACAGGAAATCCGCGCCTGAATGAGCGGCAATAGCGCCGCCAATGGCGGAGGTAATATGATCATAGCCGGGGGCGATGTCAGTGACGATCGGACCAAGAACATAGAACGGTGCACCATGGCAGAGGCTCTTCTGCAGACGCATGTTGGTGGCGATCTGATCCATCGGCACATGCCCAGGTCCCTCGACCATGACCTGCACGCCCGCCTGCCACGCACGCTTGGTGAGATCCCCCAGCACGACGAGTTCGTGGATCTGGCCCCGGTCGGTGGCATCGGCAAGACAACCGGGCCGCAGGCCATCACCAAGACTGAGGGTCACATCGTACCGCAGGGCGATATCGAGAAGCTTGTCGAAGTGATCGTAGAGAGGATTCTCTTGTCCGGTGAGACGGATCCATTGGGCAAGAAACGATCCTCCGCGACTCACGATTCCCAGGGTTCTGCCTTGGCGCTGCAAATATCCGAGAGATTCCCTGGTGACCCCGCAGTGCACGGTCATGAAGTCAACACCGTCACGCGCCTGCTCTTCGATCACCTTCAGCAGGAAATCCAGGGTCATGTCCTGCAGTCTCGCGCCGCCGCGGATCAGTTCACAGACCGCCTGGTAGATGGGCACCGTGCCAAGGGGAACCGGGCATTCCTTTAAAATAGCACGGCGGAGTTCGCCGATGTCCCCGCCGGTGCTCAGATCCATCACGGCATCGGCGCCGGCTTCGACCGCCACCCGTACCTTCGCCAGTTCATGTTCGCGGTTGTAACGGTCCGGTGACGAACCGATATTGGCGTTGACTTTGACCCGCAGGCCGTTCCCGACACCACGTGGCGCACCCAGGCTGCGCCGCTTGTTAGCGGGCACCGCCACCCTTCCGGCAGCCACCTCAGCAGCCAGCCACTCGGTGGTCACCATCTCGTCTTCGGCAATGTACGCGATCTCGCGGGTGATCTCTCCCGCACGAGCTGTCAGCATCTGAGTCATTGTTCCTCCATTCTCGACATCCACAGTTATCGTATTGATACTAAACACAAACTGTCAAGCGAGGAGGATTACCCGGCGGAAGTGGTCAACCCGATGCGACCCGCCAGCCGGAGAACCTGTTCATACGTATCGTGGCGTGAACGAGAATTGTCGATGACGACATCCGCGCGGCTCCTTTTTTCTTCGATCGAGAGTTGGCTGTTCAGCCGCGCCTCCGCCTGAAGAGGGCTGAGCCCATCCCTGTCAACCAGCCGGCGTTTCTGAAGCGAAGCCGGTACATATACAACGACGACGAGTTCGAATCGTGGAGCCAGCTTCAGCTCATAGAGCAACGGCACCTCACACACCACCACCGGCCAGGCGCCTTCATTCTCGAGACGGGATACTTCATCGTCAAACATGCGCAACACCGTCGGGTGCACAAGCCGGTTGAGCGAGGTGAGTGCTTCCGGATGGCTGAACACGAAATCTCCCAATCGTTTCCTATCGATATGATAGGTGGAGTCCAGAAACGCATCGCCGAATTGCGTGCGTATCAGCTCGAAAACTTCGGTTCCCGGCTGCATAACCAGGTGCGCCAATTCGTCGGCCCTGACCACCGCAGCCCCCATTTGAGCCAGGAAATCCACCACCATGGATTTACCGGATGCAATGCCGCCGGTCAGTCCGATCCGGCGCATGGTCAATGGATTTCCCGCCACGAAGCGCCGAAGCAGCTTTGCACCACCAGGGGCACCGTCAGGGACATCGCGCCTTCCATCTCTCGATGCACCATGGCCTTTAGAATTTCCTGTTCTTCCGGAGGCGTCTCGAATACCAGTTCATCATGGACCTGCAGCAGCAGCTTGGTCGCCAAGCCATCCCGCGCAATCCGCCGATGAATCGCAATCATGGCCAGCTTGATGAGATCAGCGGCGCTGCCCTGGATCGGCATATTGATGGCCCGTCGGCAGGCGGCCTCGCGTATGTTGCGGCGCCGATCATTGATATCCGGCAACATGCGGCGCCTGCCAAGGATCGTGGTCACGAATCCGTCGCGTCTCGCGGCTTCACACGTCTCGGCGATATACCGGCTCACTCCAGGGTATCGCTCGAAATACAAATCGATGTAACGCCTGGCATCGGGCACGTCGATCCCGAGCCGTTGAGAAAGCCCGTATTCATTCATTCCATACATAATGCCGAAATTAATCGTCTTGGCCATGCGGCGATGATCCGGAGTAACCTCCTCAGGCGCGATCCCGAATACTTCACCGGCGGTGGCGGCGTGTATGTCACATCCTCTTCTGAACAATTCGACCAAGCCCTCGTCTCCGGCAACGTGCGCCATGATCCGCAGTTCGATCTGTGAATAGTCGGCGGAAAACAGGAGCCATCCATCTTCTCCCGGTACAAATGCTTCACGAATCTTTGGTCCCCACTCGCCTTTTATGGGTATGTTCTGGAGATTTGGATCGCTGGAACTGAGCCGTCCGGTATCCGTCACCGTCTGATTATAGCTCGTATGAATCCGCCTGGTCACGGGATTGATCAATCGCGGCAGGCTCTCGATGTATGTCGACAGGAGTTTGCTCAGGCCGCGGTACTCCAGCAGCAACTCCGGCAATTGCCGGTACTGCAGATCGGCGCGCACCAGCCTGTGCAGACTGTCTTCATCCGTCGACCATCCATGGGAAGTCTTCCGAAGACCCCTGGTGGGATACTTCAACTTCTCGAATAAGATCTTGTTGAGTTGCTTCGGGGAATTGAGATTGAATTCTTCGCCGGCTTCCGCATAGAGATCCTCCTGCAACTGCAGCACCCTGGTTCCCAGTTCCACCGACAGATCCCTCAGCCGTTCCTCCCGCACCCTGATCCCTGTCTTCTCCATATCCTTCAGGACCTCGATCAAAGGCATTTCCACCTCGGAAAACAGGTACTGGTCCCGCTCCGCCAGCTTCGAATTGAACAGTTCATACAGGCGCAGCGTCATGTCCGCATCTTCACAGGCATACTCGGCAACGGTCTCGATGGGCGCGAAATCCATACTGTCGATACCGGTCTTCCTGCCGATGATGGCCACGGTGGGAATCTTGGTGACGCCCAGGTGGTCCAGACTCAGGGCGTCCAGGTTATGCTGCCGGCGCATGGGTTCCAGGAGATACGAAGCAACCATTGTATCGAAATGGACACCCCGCAGCGGCATGCCGCAGCGCTCACTCACCAACCAATCGTACTTGATATTGTGACCGATCTTCCCGATGCCCTCGTCCGCAAGAACAGGTGCCAAACGCTTCCGGACTTCCGTCATGTCCAATTGGATCCCTTCCCGGTGACCTACGGGAATGTAATAAGCCTGCTTCGCCTCCAGCGCCAGGGCGATTCCCACCAGCCTGGCCCGGACTGGATCCACCGACGTGGTCTCGAGATCGAACACAACCCACTTCTGCCGCTGAATCCGCGCCACCAGCTCATCCAACTCGTCGAGAGAGGCGACCACGCTGTACGACCGATCTTCCACCGTGGCCGCCTCCTGAAGATCCACGAGGAATGCCCGAAACTCGTTTTCCTGGTACATTCCGCGCAACACGACAGTATCAGGATCACGACGCCGCAAATCAGCAGGCTCGAATTCAAGCGGAACATCCCGCTTGATGGCGGCCAGAAATTTTCCAAGCTCGACATCATCCCTTGCTTCGGAAATCCTTGCACGCAGACTCTCCGAGGCGACTTCGTTCAGCCGCTCCAGCAGCATTTCCGTGGTTCCGAACGTCTGCAGCAGGCTGGTAGCGGTCTTCGGACCCACCTTGTCAACACCCGGAATATTGTCCACCTTGTCGCCGCACAGCGCCAGCCAGTCGACTATCCGGGCCGGAGGCACCCCATATTTCGCTTCAACCGCCGCGGCATTGAAGATCTCGAACTCAGTCATGCCACTCTTGTTGACATACACCGTTGTTCGGTCGTCGACCAACTGCAGCAAATCCTTGTCCCCGGAAAACACCACCACATCGAAACCGGCGGTAGTCAACCTGGCTGACGCGGTGCCGATCACATCGTCGGCTTCGAAACCAGGTTTCTCAAGTATGGTGAGGCCAAGAGCATCAATCAGTTCCTTCACCTCCGGCAGTTGTTGTTGAATTTCCACTGGCATGGGCAACCGATCTTTCTTGTAATCCTGGTATTCGAGCTTGCGAAACGTCGGCTCCGGCCGATCGAATACCACCGCCGCATACTCCGGTGAGAAATCCTTCAATACCCGCCGCAGCATCGCCGCCATCCCATACAAGACACTCGTGTTTTTCCCCTTAGTGGTGATCAGGGGGCGCTTGATGAAAACGAAATGAGCGCGATACAGCAGATTGTGGCCATCAATCAGGTAGGCTTTTTTTGCCATTTGACCCTCCGGCGCGGCACATGTCGGGACCGGCAAACCTTGTCAATTCGATAATTCTACTGCATGTACCCTGCTGCGTCCATGCAACCGTCCGGGCACTTTTCCCACTCCTGAAATCTCACACGCGGACAACACTGTCTTCATTGATATCACCTTCGACCTCGTTCTGTCTGTACATCCCACCGCTCCGCCGGGCCGCCGGGTGTAACAACAACACAGTCGCGACAACTGCCCCCCCCGGTACGGTCAGGACATCGCCAACCCGCCGCGCAACGAGGACTGAAACCACTCAGCTACCGGTGCGGTAAAAAAATGCAAAGAAAGACCCAAACTGCCACCGCTGAAATCAGGTCCAGTAAATTTGATTGCACACCTTGGATGATCGTAACTTATGCAGGGCGACGGTCTCGATCTGCCTGATCCGTTCCCTGGTCAATCCCATGAATGCACCGACCTCTTCCAGGGTATACTCGCAGAGGGCATCGATCCCGAAACGAAGCTTGAGCACCATGCGCTCCTTCTCGGACAGAAGATCCATCGCGGCGCGCAGTTTGTCCCGTCGCTCAGAATCGTACACCAGTGTATCAGGCGGAGGCTGCCGGTCATCCGAGACAAAATCCTTGAGGAGTGATTCCTCTTCTTCGCCCAGGGTGGCGTACAGCGAGCATGGTTCACGATTGAGCATGAGGATCGCATCGATCTCCCGCACCGGTCTGCCTATCGCGTAACTGATATCCACCGTTGACGGCTCATGCTCCATTTCCTGAAACAAGCGGCTGCTGACTTTGCCGATCAGTGAAATGGTCTCGTTCAGATGAACGGGAATCCTGATCGTTCTTGACTGGTCCGAGATGGCGCGGGTGATGGCTTGCTTTATCCACCATGTGGCGTAGGTCGAAAACCGGCATTGCCGCCGGTAATCGAAACGCTCCACCGCTTTGATCAATCCAATGTTGCCTTCCTGCAACAGGTCGGCGAATGCGACCCCGCGATTGAGGTATCGCTTGGCGATGCTCACCACCAGGCGCAAATTCGAAAGGATCATCTGACTCTCTGAGTTCTGAAAGATTCTCAGGGGTATCCGCTGTGACCGTTTGTAGGAAGCGAGTTCTTGTTTGAGCTTCCCGGCGCCGTCCCGGAGGTAGTCCATACCTGCCTGGACGAGATGGCGATGCAAACGGTTGGTCGGGTTGACATCGGCAATTATGCTGTACATGAACCGGCTCAACCGAGCCGTCTCAGAGGAGGCTGACCGGGTTTCCCGCTTGCGGCATTCAGTCCGGAGCGCGGCCATGGCGCCCAGTTTACCGATCTCCTGCATAATCCATTCCGCACGCTTTGTCCGGTCACGTGGGAGCGACAATCCTTTCCCGAAGGGATTGAAGAATTCATTGATATCGCTCCAGGAACCGAGTCCATGCCGGACCTGGTCAACCATCAGTTGGACCACGCCGTCGAAGCGAATGTAATTTGCCCAGATACGCCGTGCGCTCACGATACGCGCTCGTGAGAGTCGTAGCTCGTCCGCCGCCGTGAGCGATGAAATCGAGCGCATATCGTTGAAATAGATCCGGATCGTATCCTTGAAACCATCACGGTCCATCTCACACTTCCCGGTTAGCTATTACATCGATTCACTTGTTCCGATACCACCCAATAACTATCTTCAATATAGACCTGGCCGGACTCAAGTCAAGCCCCATCCCCACCTAAAAACTCACCACCCATGATTGGGAGAGACGTCACGCAGGTCCGGCGGACGCATTTCGATGGTTACAGCCTCGTCCCCGGAACACTCGATATCGACCACGAAGCGATGTACCAGTCAAAATCAGCGAGGCGGCCTGATTGGAGAGAACAGCCGTCATGAGGCATTAATTGCCAACGCTTCGCATCGAAAAGCACACAATTCCGGGCACGACCCCGTAAGGGACAGCGTATGCGTGCAGGGGATGATCACATGGATCTCTCCCATCATCACGGACAAGCGACCAGAGACATCGGAAAGATGCTGTTGGGAAGAGCTTCGGCAGCGCAGGAGACACGCACAATCACGATCAGTGAAAAAGGCGAATGGCGGAAGTGTGTGGGAATCGAACCCACCACGAACCGTATCAGGGCCCGTTGCTGGATTTGAAGTCCAGAGAGCCCACCAGGACTCCTCCACTTCCACTGCCGCAAACCAGCGCGCGGACGCCTTAACTACTATACCGGACCGGCTTCGCTGTCAAGATTGATCGTGCGGCGGCACCGCCTGTGAATGGCTCACCGGCGCGACGCAACCACCGGTGGCGTGGGCCGGATGGGTGGTTGCGCGAATTGATCCGTCAGGATTTGATCATCAAGGTACATCCAGAACCAATCTCACTTCCCTGTCACCAATAGCCAGTTCCAGCATGACGGTGGAGGCTCGATTGGCGGCAAGGACTTCCAACAACCGATCCACTGAATCGACAGCCGCTCCATTCGCGCTGCGAACGATGTCTCCTGGACGCAGACCGGCCCGATCAGCGTTCGAATCCCGTTCGACACCAGTCACCCGGACAACACCGGCCCCCTTCCGCTCCCCCTCTACCTGATCGGTCACCCGCAACCCTATTCCGTAAGGCAACTCGTGCTCATCTTCATGAATCTGAGACGGTGATTCACCCAGAATGATCTCGAAGTCCACGACTCGGTCAGAGCGGCGAATCCCGAGAGAAACCTTTACGCCCGGATTGTTGAACTGGATGCGCCGGATCAGATCCACCACGCGTCGCACCGGCCGGCCGTCAAATCGTTCGATTCGATCTCCGGAACGCAATCCGACCTTTTCGGCGGGACCACCGGCCGTCACCTCCTTGACCAGGACCACCGGTCCATCGTCCAGGTACGACTCTTCGATCGTCAGGCCAAGCCAGCCTCGCCGCACCATTCGGTGCTCTATCACCTGTCTGACGATCCAATCCAGCCATTGGGTAGTGATGAACCTGGCGGGCACGGAATAATAATTCAGAAAGTTGGTCGGATTGGCGAATTTGCCAGCGCCGGCGCCCTCATTATCTCCTCCCACTGGATTGGCGAACCATGCCTTACCCAATAACATGCCGGCCAGTTCACCGTCAGAAGTCATCACCAGGCCACCCGGATTTCCGTCATACATGGGGGCGGTGACCGTCACAAGATCGGGCAGCTCGTTCTCGGCGACGGGAGGAGTGGCACAGAGTCCCCTGGCAATGGTCATTATGCCCTGCACACTGTAGGCTACCACCACCACCTCCGAACCGTCCCGGATCGTCGCGGCAGTCAAGCGCAGTGGCACAATCCCCGGGATGTCCGCCTGAAGCACGGCGATCTGGGAAGGACCGTCCATGGCTACCAGATGCGCAGCCTCCCGCCTGCCGTCAGCCAACAGAATTTCAATGTTCTCCGCTCCCGCCACCACTCCGTATGTCGTGATGAAATAGCCGGTACCGCCGTAGGCAAAGCCTGATCCAACGATGCTTCGCGCCTTCACCCCCTCGATCCCTGACCGCCCTCCGCGATCCAGGGAAGCAGTGGCGATAACCTGCACCACCGCCTGCCGTACGGACCCCATGACCGCTGCCGGCATGGACTCGGACATGGCACCGGTTACCACGACAAAACACCCGCCGATTCCGACAACCAAACCAATGATAAGTCCCATGACTCCTCGCCACCCATCTGATCGCTGATCCTGACATTCACATGACATCACGGCTGCGCCACCGGTTGTGTGCTCTCAGAGCCTGGTTTTCTGCTTATAATAACCCACTGTTTCAGTTTGGCCGGCGTACTGGAGGTGGGGGAATCGTTGTTCCGGGTCCCGGAAATAGTACGACCCATCGAGCGGTACCGGACGATGATCCTCGAGAGTGATACGCACCGGTTGGCTGTATTCCGGTTGCTCCTTCCCGATGGGATTGATCTGGTACTGCTCCACGGGAGTAGGAACAGGTGTGGCCAGCCGGAGTGCCGTGGGGTTACCGACGGACATCCCGGGTG
>JAFGDC010000312.1 GCA_016932295.1 candidate division CSSED10-310 bacterium | reverse complement strand
TGGTCTCCGGGACTGCCGCGGCGGCATAGGCCACCACCGGCACTCCCGTGTGGAAGGCTTCCAGCAGCGGTACGCAGAAACCCTCATGCTCGCTCATGCAGAGAAAGATGTCGGCGAGCCGGTAGTAGGCCACCAGTTCGTCGAAGTCCACCATGCCGGTGAAGGTGATGTTGGATACACGGAGTCGCCGGATAAGGTCCTGCAGCATGTGGTAATATTTGCTACAGCAGCGGTATTCGCCCACCAGGAAGAGCCGGGCGCGGAGATCGATGAAGCGCTGGTAGTAGGCAAAGGCGCGGATGATGTCCTCGTGGCGCTTGTTGGGAGTGATGCGGCCCACGAACAGGAACACCGGCCCGCCGTTGCCGCCGTGCATGGCGGTCACCAGCTTGTTGGGGGGGGTGTCGAAACGGTCGAGATCAGCGATGATCGGCAGCACTTCGGTATGCTCGTAGCCGAGGCCGTGCATGATTTCGCAGTTGAATGCGGAGTCGCCCCAGGCGGCGGTGGCATCCCCCGCCAGCATGCGCAGTTCGTCCTCGCCCTGCACGGATAGTTCCCACAGGTGGGGATTGATGCCGGCGAACCAGTGGTAGGGAGTGATGTTGTGGAACTGGATGACCAGCCGGTCGGGCAGTTTGCGGGTGAAGGCCGATACTTCCGAACCCACCGAGAAGTGGTAGATCAGCAGGTTGTCCGGTGATGCTGTTTCCCGGTATCGCTTGTAGTTCCGCGCCTCGTCCACGAGGTAGGGATGGATGATCCCGGCGAAGATGTCTGATTCGTACCCCAGTTTCCTCAGCAGTCCGCGCAGATGGAGCGTATCGTGACCGATGGCATCGCCGTAGCTGAAATTGGGCAGTATCTGGTGGACCGCTCCCACTATCCAGTCTCCTTTCCGGTGTCCCAGTGTAGCACAGCGCCGCGGCGGCGCCAGCCCGGACGAACCACGCCTCAGTCCCCGAACAGTCGTCGCTGCCCACGGGATTGCTGCATCACCATGTTCAGGACCGCCGGCAGTTCGTCCAGTGCTTCGGGTGAGATCGGGACGGCCAATCCTTCGTCGATGAGCCGCCGGTTGCCCAGGTTGGTTTCATCCGCCTCTCCCCATTCCATGGCCAGCAGCGGCCTGTGCTGGCGACGCGCCGCATCGGCGGTGCCGTAACTGCCGCTCTTGGTACGTGCCTCCACCACCAGTACGGCGCCGCTCAGGCCACTGGTGATCCGGTTGCGGCGCAAATACTTGCGGGCGGAGGGCGGAGTACCTGGAGGATACTCGCTGAGAATGCCGCCGCCGAACCGCATGATTTCGTGGTACAGCTCCTCGTGCTCCGGCGGATCGGCCTGCTCCGGCCCGCATCCCAGTACCGCCAGGGTGCCGCCGCCTTCGTCCAGGGCGCCGCGGTGGGCTTCCGCATCGATCCCCCGGGCCAGTCCGCTCACCACCAGGTAGCCGGCCCGCGCCAGCCCGCGACCGGCGTGCCGCGCCGCGGCCAGCGCGGCCGTGCCGGCGGTCCGCGATCCGATGACCGCCACCGTCCGGCGCTGCTCCACCTCCTTCACGCCGCGGCTGAAGAGCAGCAAGGGAGGATCGGGGATGTGCCGGAGTTGGGGCGGAAAGTCGTCACTGTCATAGGCGGTCACGCCGATGTCTTGATCTTCCAGGAAGAGCACTCCCTCCTGCGCCTGGCGCAGCTTGCGTGGACTGATGGCGGCCAGCCGCCGCGCCTTCACCGGCGAGAGTCCGCCGCGCTTGATCAGGTCCCGCTCCCCGGCGGCGAACAAGGATTCCATGTCGCCGAACACCTCCAGCAGTTGCAGGATCAGCCGGTCGGTCATGCCTTGCAGTCTCGTGAGAATCAGCCAGTAGGCGCGTCCATCGACTTCCATCATGCCGGTGCCTCCCTCCAGGCGGCGGCATGTCGCCGGAAGGCCGGCGCGGCGGTTTCAGCCGGCATGGGCACCACCCGCGAGTTTCTCCAGCAGTCCATTGACCTTTTCCTCCACCACCCGCCAGTCATATTCCCTTTCCACGTACTCCCGGCCGTTCAGTCCAAGGCGCCCGGCCAGTGCCGGCCGGTCCAGGAGCAGGGCGAGGGCTTCGGCAAAATCCGCGTAGCCGCGGTAGAACAGGCCGCCGTTGCTGCGCAGGCACTGCCCCCTGAGCACCGCGCAGCGCCCGTTGACCAGCGCGGGACGGGCCATGGACCAGGCCTCCAGCAGCACCACTGAAAGGCTTTCATATCGAGATGGTATGATCAGCGCCTCACAACCCTCGAGCAAGGCGAACTTCTCCTCCTCGCTGACAAAGCCGAGATGCCGGATGCGGGAATGGTCGGGAATGGGAATGACATTGCCGCCGGCCAGCACCAGGCTGACATCGCCGTCTTTCTCGTCGGCGAATTTCTTGAAATAGGTAAACAATTGCGGGCACCCCTTGTTCTTGTCGATGCGGCCCACGTACAGCACGTACCGTTGGGGCAGCTCATGAACAACGCGCACATCCGGCAGCGGTCCGGGTGGCTGCGTGATACCGCTGCCGATATGGATGTCGGGAACAGCATGGTTACCAGAGGCATCCCTCACCAGATCGCGCTCTTCCGGTGTGAGGTAGATAATACCCCGAGGCAGGTTGAAATAGGGGATGAAGAGTCGCATGGTGACCGCCGGATCTTCCTCGGCGGTTGGGACGAGAATGGCCTTGGATGCGACATGGGGCAGGCCGAAGAAACTGTGGTAATACCGGAAGCAGTAGAAGATGAAGAAATCGTAGTCTCCAACGCGCCGTCGTACCTCGCGGACCAGGCGCGGATTATAGGGACCGTTGGCCTTTACCCACGCCAGTTCATCCTTGCGGCCGTGGGTATCGTAAAAGACCAGATTGGAAATGGCGGCGAAGCGGCGCTCGTTGCGACGGCGTCGGTTGCGGAAGCGGATGACGCGTACGCCGTTGATAGTTTCAGCGCCGGGCCGGTAATAGTTGCTCCAGCGGACATACTCCCGGGCGCAGGTGGTCAGCACGGTGACCTCGTGCCGCGCGGCCAGGCGTTCCGCCAGCCACCGGCAATGCAGTTCGGCGCCGCCGTTCACTTCCAATCCGTACCGCTGAATGACGAAGGCCAGCTTCATGCGCCGTTCCCCGCCGCGGCTACCGACCGCAGGGCGCGTTCATACTTACCCAGGATGATGTCCCAGTCGTAGTTCGCCTGGTAGTACCGGTGCCCGGATTCCCCAAGGCGGCGATTCAACTCCTGGTCCGTCAGCAGCAGGGTGAGCGTCTCGGCGAATTCTTCGTAGCTCCGGTAGTACAGTCCGCCGTTGGCGCGCTGCACCTGGCCCCGCAGCACCTCGCAGTCGCCGTTGAC
>JAFGDC010000311.1 GCA_016932295.1 candidate division CSSED10-310 bacterium | reverse complement strand
GGCGTCAGCGTCGGTGACTGGGTGGGCGACAGGGTCGGCGTCAGCGTCGGGCTCAGGGTGGCCGTCGGGGTCAGCGTGGGCGACCTGGTAGGCGTCAGGGTGGCGGTGGGACTCAGGGTGGGCGTTAATGTGGGAGTCAGGGTCGGGCTCTGGGTGGGCGAGAGAGTGGGCGAAAGGGTGGGGGACGGCGTCAAGGTGGGGCTCAAAGTCGGCGACAGGGTGGGGGTCAACGTCGGGCTCTGCGTCGGCGATGCCGTCAGGGTTGGGCTCAGGGTGGGCGAAAGAGTGGGCGAAAGGGTGGGGGACAGGGTGGGACTCCAGGTGGCGGTCGGCGTCCAGGTGGGTGTGTTGGTGGGAGTATAGGAGGGTGTCCAGGTGGGGCTCAGGGTGGGAGTCCGGCTGGGTGTCCAGGTGGGAGTGTGCGTCGGTGTGTTGGTGGGTGACCAGGTGGGGCTCAGGGTGACCGTGGGTGATCGCGTGGGCGTCCAGGTCGAAGTGTACGTGGGTGACAGGGTGGGGGTGGGGGTCCTGGTGGGGGTGTTGGTGGCGGTGGGCAGCATGCAGGTCCAGGTGTCCCACGATCCGGTCATGTTACAGACGTACCCGCTGTTGCAGTCGGCATCGTTGCCACAGTAAAGGATGTAATAGCTGGTCGTTCCGCCCCAACTGCAGCCGGTCAGAGTCCAGGCCCAGTAGCCGCCGCTGTCGTGGCGGTCCCATACGATCAGAGCGCAGGACGGAACGCTGCTGCGGGAGGCAGTCCAGGCATCCCAGGTGCCGGCATGACCGCCGTTGGTCAGGTATGGCCAGTTGCAGCCGCCCTCATTGCAGCTGTAATCCCATGATGTGAAATCTTTCTTGTAATAAACATGATCACCGATCGTGTCATAGTACCAGCGGTACGGCGCGAGGAAGTATCCCCTGGAACCGACACCCGGTATGGTGACATACCCATGCACGCCGAATCGGGTCAAGTCGGTGGAGCACCCGATCTTGGCGTACGCATGAGCGCTGTACCAATCATACTGGCTGTAATAGCACGCATCATACCCTGACCACGTGCAGGTCTCCAGCACATCGCCACTACCGTGCACAATGGGTCCCGCCTCGTTCCCGGAACCACCCTGGGACATGGTATACACCGTGACGAATTGCCCGTTCACGTAATCTACGTACGCGATGTTCTCATCTGAAAACAGTTCCTCCTCCGTGATCACGTTTTCAGGATGGTACTTGCCGTCCATAACCAGATCACTGGAAATCGGTTCAGCACCCGCCAGTACCGGCAGCAGAAGCAGTGCCGCCGCCAGAATGAAACTTCTCGTCTTGTATCTCCTCATACTCCTCATACACGCTCCTTTGTTGAGCCAGGATTAAACTACGGGGCTTGAAATCAACAAGCCATCCGCAATCATTGAATTTTACGTTTCGATACAGATTACATCTTACCTTTTCATAAAGCAAGTTTTTTTCAATATTGTTTTTTACGACTCCCCGCACCTGAATGTCATCACGGGCCGGGGTTCTCTCCGGCGCCATGCCGCTTGACCGCCACCGCATGTCTAGTATACTGGGATTCCTTTTCTGCCGGCGCGAGGTCACGAGCATGAAGACCGACCAGGATTATGTCGAACTGCTGGCGCGGATGAGCCAGACCCTCAACTCCTCGCTGGATCCCAGCGAAGTGCTGAGTTCCGCGATGGACATGGTCGTGGAGATGATGAACGCCGAGCGCGGCTTCATCACCCTCCTGGAAAACGGCCGGCTTTCCTTCCAGGTGGCGCGCAATCTCGAACGGCAGGACGTGGAAGGCGGCGTGGAAATCAGCCGGACCTTGATCAACAAGGTGGTCAGTGAAGGCATTCCGGTGGTCACCATGGACGCCAGGATGGATGATCGGTTCTCGAGCGAATCCAGCGTTATCGCCTACGGGTTGCGCTCCGTGCTGTGCGTGCCGCTGCGCATCAAGGATCGGATCATCGGCGCGATCTATATCGACAACCGCGCCAAGACCGGCGTGTTCACTCCCAAGGACAAGGACATGCTGCAATCGCTGGCCAACCAGGCCGCAATCGCCATCGAAAACGCCCGGCTCTATGACAGGCTCAAGCACAGCATTGACGAGAAGCTGGCCTTGCAACGCCAGATCCACGAGGAGGAGAAGGCCCGCGCCGTCATCGATGAAACCAACAAGCTGCGCGAGGAACTGGTCCACTACCTGGTGCATGACCTGCGCAATCCTCTGACCGTCATAATCGGCGGATTGAAAATCCTCTCCAGCGCCATTCAGCGCAGTCTCAACGAGGACAACGGACTGCTCCTGCGCACCGTCACCTCCAACGCCGCCGCCCTGCTGGGCATGGTCAACGCCATCCTGGACGTGTACAAGCTGGAAGCCGGCAAGATGACCACCCGGTCCGAGCGGGTTCCGATCAAGGGCATCATCGACAATGTGGTCATCTCCCACAAGAATCTCACCGCACCCGATGTCATCCTGCACGCCGACTTCAACCCGGCCATATACATCAACGGTGACCAGGAAATCCTCTACCGGATACTCTCGAACCTGGTGAGCAATGCCATCAAGTTCACTCACCAGGGAGTGGTGGAGATCAAAGCGTATCAAAAGGACCGCGACCAGGTGATGATCGAGGTGAACGATACCGGTCCGGGGATTCCGGCGGAGTATCACCAGAAGATCTTCGACAAGTTCCAGCAGGTTGAAGCGCACAAAAAAACCGGTTCGAAGTTTTCCACCGGCCTCGGCCTCACCTTCTGCCGGCTGGCGGTGGAATTGATGGGCGGCAGGATCTGGCTGGACAGCACCGAGGGCGTCGGCTCATCCTTCTATGTGCTCCTGCCCGGCGGCGGTCCCGTTTGAGGCGGAATGCCGGCGGCGACGCCAGCAAGTGCGTTTTCCACCGGGGTCGGTTTTTCCGCCGGGGTCGTACCCGGAATCTTGTAATCTTCGCCGCGGATCGTTGGCGGTCAATGCCAGGCTGCGACGCCGACAAGTGCGGCTTTCCACCGGGGTCGCACCAGAAATCGACTGCTCTTCGATGTGAAGCATTTCCAGTCAATAACTTACGACGGCTGATCATTTCAGTCACGTCGATTCCCCGATGGTGACAGGCACAGTGTAACCCGCGAAAGGCGTTCACCAGACCTGCCTGACATCCTCCCAATCACAGGCGGTGGATTTGGAGGCTCCTTTCTATTCCTTGGTTGACCTCCCACTCCCGGTATGGTTTCATCGCAGCATGAACCTGGTGTGGGGCAGACAGCAATGGGTGAAGCGACTGGCGATAACCGGCATAATCGCGGGTTGGGTAGTCCTTTCGGTCACGGCCGGCGCCGTCGAGCCCTTTCCGGAACCCGACTGTCTCGATCACCAGGTGAATTTCTGGTTGGATGTCTACCGCACGTGGTCGGTAGACCAGGTAGTCATCCATGACGACACGTATCTGGATGTCAGGTATGCCATTCTCGACTTCCGGTCCGGTGACGGCGGCAGCACAGCAAGCGCCAAGGAACGGACCAACCGGATCAAGGCCGCCAAGAGCGAGGTGGAAAAGATCCTGTTGGATCTGCACAGGCATCCCGACCGCGCCGCCAGGGGCGGCGAGCCAGGACGATATGCCGAGATGCTCGCCGGCGTCAGCGGCAGGAACAAGTACCGTTACGCCGCCGACCGGATCCGGGCGCAGAACGGCCTCAAAGAGAAGTTCTTGGATGGCCTGCGCGCATCCGGGCGCTACCTGGAACATATAATCCCCATCCTCCGCTCCCACGGTGTGCCGGACGACCTGGCCTTCCTCCCGCACGTGGAGTCATCGTTCAATGTGCACGCCTATTCCAAGTTCGGCGCGGCCGGATTGTGGCAGTTCACCCGCGGCACCGGCAACCTGTTCCTGACCATCGACTACGAGATCGATGAACGGCGCCAGCCGTTGCTTGCAACCGATGCAGCCGCCCGGCTGCTGCGCAAGAGCTACGATGAACTCAATAACTGGCCAATGGCCATCACTTCTTACAACCACGGGCTTGCCGGGATGAAACGGGCGCAGCGGCAACTCGGCACCGACGATATTTGCGCGATCATCCAGCGGTACAACAGCAAGAGCTTCAAATTCGCTTCCCGGAACTTCTACACGGAGTTTCTGGCGGCACGGAAAATCGGCCGTGCTCCCGCCACCTATTTCCCCGGCATCACCTTCGACCCACCGCTGGCCTGTTTCACCTTCGTGACGCCTCACTACCTCTACTGCAGCACCTTCACCGGAGCACTCGGCATCCCCGAGGATGAATTCATCGATCTCAATCCCCACCTGCGACCGTCGGTGCTCACCGGCGAGAAGCGCATTCCCAAGGGAGCCACCATCTACCTGCCGGGCCGATTGAGCGGCGAATTCCCCGGCAAGTACGAAGCGCTGGCGGCATCGTACAAGCATGCGAAACAGGTCCCCTCACGATGGCACAAGGTGCGTCGTGGCGACAACCTCTCCGCCATCGCCCAGCGCTACGGCACATCGGTCACCACTCTTTGCCGGCTCAACGCCATCCGCGATCCGCATCACCTGCGCATCGGCCAGATGATCAAGCTGCCGCAATCAGCCGACGGAGCGGAACCGGCCGGCCGGGATGGGCCACTGTCCGATACGTATCGAGTGCAGCCCGGCGATTCGCTGTCCGTGATCGCGGCTCGCCATGGTGTGCCGGTCGGCACACTGATGCGCTTGAACGGCATTACGAACGCCAACCGGCTCACCATCGGCATGGTACTGAAACTCAGGGAACGCGCCGCGCCGCCTGGAGCGGAAGCGCACCAGGCGACACCAGCCGAAACCGTTTCGGATACGGCCGGTGGGCAGGCGGTGCACGTGGTGCGGACAGGGGAAAACCTGGCGACGATAGCGGCGCTCCACCAGATCGATCCCGGCCGACTCGCCGACCTGAACAATCTGACCGATCCCGATCACCTGGCGATCGGACAGCGCCTGAGGCTGCCGCTGGAAGCACCGGACGCCGACCCGGTGGCGCCGGCGGTTGAAACAGCCGCCCCGGTACCCGCCACCCATATCGTCCGGCGGGGCGACAACCTGACCGCCATCGCCGACCGGTACGGTGTCGATCGAAACGAACTGGCCAGGCTGAACACTCTCCGCAATCCCAATCAGTTGCGTATCGGCCAGAAGCTGAAGCTGCCAGGGGGCGCCACGGCAGACGCGGCGGCGCTCCTGCCCGCCACCCACACGGTCCGGCGGGGCGAACACCTCACCATGATCGCCGCCCGGTACGGCATTTCCGTCGCCGACCTGAAACGCCTGAACAATCTCCGCAATGCCAACCGCCTGGCCATCGGCCAGGAGCTTCGCCTCGGGACCGTTGCCGCAGCCGGCGCTCAGGATTCGGAACTCACTCTCATCGAACCCATCCCCACTGCCTGCCCGCTCAATGAACCCGCCGCCGAGGTGGACGAGACATCCCCCCACGCGGCGCCGGGCAGCAAGGGTTGGGCGATCACCGTCCGCGCCGAGGAACGGTTACTGCACTACGCCGAGTGGTCGGAACAGCCGGTTCAGGCCATCATGGAATTGAACAAGCTGGATGACGACGGCATAGCTATCGGCCAGGAGGTCATCATACCCGCCGGTGCGATAGATCCGGACACCTTTTCCACCCGGCGCGAGGAATACCATCAAAGCATCCGCGAGGATTTCTACGAGACCTACCGGGTGGACGGCACCAAGACCCACGTACTCGAGCGCGGTGAAACGGTCTGGAACATCTGCGAACGGCTGTACGGCATCCCCGTGTGGCTGCTGGAACGATACAACCAGGATGTCGACCTGGGCCATCTCGAAAAGGGCAACACTCTCGTCATTCCCATTGTTTCAGAGCGCTGAGCATGTCCAACGCCGGT
>JAFGDC010000310.1 GCA_016932295.1 candidate division CSSED10-310 bacterium | reverse complement strand
GGATCGCGGCTTCTCGGGTGGTTTGGCGCTGTCCCGTTTCCTCCCGGAACGGGATCGGGACATCCTGGTCTGTGTCACCGAAGTGCACAGGGAAATCGACCTGACAGCCCTGTCGGAAGTGTTCAACCAGGTCATTGCGGAGTTGGCTCATGAGTAATATCGAACACCAAACAGCAATTCACGCACCGCGTGGCGCCGTCACGCTCGCCCGTGAAGAAGCCTTGCTATTCGAAACCAGCGTGGAGGACCGCATCGGGTTTGAGCTGCCTCCCCTCGATGTGCCTGACCGTGAGGTGAACGATCTGATTCCCGCCGCGCTGACCCGGCCGGATATCGCAGGCATGCCCGAACTGAGCGAGGTGGATGTAGTCAGGCATTATACACGGCTATCCCAATGGAATTACAGCATCGATACCGGCATGTATCCGCTCGGGTCATGTACAATGAAATATAATCCACGAATCAACGAGGTGGTGGCGGCACTACCCGGATTCACCTGCAGCCACCCACTACAGCCGGCGCGCCAAGTGCAGGGCAACCTGCGGATCATGTACGAACTGGGACGATACCTGGCGGCGATCAGCGGCATGGATGAAATCAGCCTGCAGCCTGCCGCGGGCGCCCAGGGCGAACTTACGGGCATGATGGTCATCAAGGCTTACCATGAGCACAACGGCCATCACGACCGCGACCTGGTACTCATCCCCAACACCGCCCATGGGACCAATCCGGCCAGTTCAGCGCTCTGCGGGTATCGCACCGTGGAATTGCACACCGATGCGCGCGGCAATCTTGACCTGGAAAGCCTCAAACAGCACTTATCGGACAAAGTCGCGGCCCTTATGGTAACCAATCCCAATACGATCGGTCTGTTCGAAGAGGGTATCAGCGAAGCGATCCGCCTGGTGCATTCCTGCGGCGGCATGGTCTATTGTGATGGAGCCAACCTCAATGCCCTGATGGGCAAAACAAGGCCGGGCGACTGGGGGGCGGATGTCCTGCATTTCAACCTGCACAAGACATTCTCCACTCCCCATGGCGGGGGTGGACCTGGTGCCGGTCCCATCGGTGTTAAATCGCATCTGGCGCCGTTCCTCCCCGTGCCGCAGGTAGTACGCACTGATGCCGGTTATGATCTGGCATTCGACCGGCCGCACAGCATCGGCAAGGTCATGGGATTCTTCGGGAATTTCGGGGTGATGATCAAGGCCTTCGCTTATATTCGCACCATGGGTCCGGATGGGCTGCGGCTGGCATCCGAGACGGCCGTGTTGAATGCCAACTACGTGAAGGAATCTTTGCGAGCGGACTTCAACCTGCCCTATGACCGGACGTGCAAGCATGAGGTGGTGTTCAACGACGAGAAGCAGAGCGATTGCGGCGCGGTGACGCTGGACATTGCGAAACGCCTCATGGATTATGGATTTCATCCGCCAACCATCTATTTTCCACTGATAGTGCATGGCGCCCTCATGATCGAACCCACGGAAACCGAGAGTCTGGACACACTCGACGAATTCATCGCTGCCATGAAGGCTATCGCGGCGGAAGCGAAACAGAACTGCGCGCTGCTGCATGAAGCGCCGGTCAGGACCTTCCGGGCACGGTTGGACGAGACCACCGCCGCGCGCAAACCGATCCTGAGGTGGCGCCCGTCTCCATAAAGAGTCACCGTTCGTAGTTACAAAAGCCGGCGCGCCAGCTCCGGCTTTTTGATGTACGGTGGTTGAATGCTCGTTCCGGTCCGATCCGGTATAAAAAAAGCCCGGGAGGCGGACCCCCCGGGCTTTCAGTTAACTCAGCAGCTTAGCGTTTGCGCCTGTAAGCGAACTTCAGGGCAATGCCGAAGCCGAAGAGCAACACCAGGATACCAGCCGGGTTAAAGGCGGGCACCTGGAGTTCCTCGCAGGTGAGTTCCGCGGTGTAGCGCCACGGTCCCCACGAGCAGGGCAGGTTGTAATAATCATCGGGCAGCACGAGGAACCAGTAGGTGCCGGGCGTGAGGACCACTTCCAGCGAAACCGGTTCACAGGCGGTGCCAAGAGCATAGTACGCGAGGTAACCGGTGCTGTTGGCGCAGTCATCGGAGCCCCAGGGATCCGTTTCCGCCACACCGATCACGTTGTCGAATTCGGCATCGACCTCGAAGGTCACGCGCCTCGGTTCCGTCAACACCACTTGGTACCAGTCGGTGTCGCGCGAGCCGCCGTCGGCCCAGGCATTGCCACAGTAGAGGTCACCGCACTCCATGTCGACGAACAACGGAGTGTCGGGCAGCATGTTGCAGCCGCCGTTATTGTCCGTACCGCAGGGCTCGCCTTCGAGGATTCCGCCCATGGGGCAGGTCACGATGCAGGGGTTGCAGGGGACCGGATCGAGACAGGTGACGCCGTCATCGGTGACGATCAGTTCAAACACACCGGGCGTGGTAGTGGCACTGTAGCAACCGACGGTGACGTAGTAGACCTCGCCGAGGATGGAGCACCATTGGGCAGTGGAGTGAAGTGAGCTATAGGTGCAGGAGGAGTCGTCATCATTGCCGTTCACGCAGATGGGGTGGTTGTCGCAACTGTTGCAGTAGACGGCGATCTTGGTATCGAAGGTGGTGCTGGCGCTGCAGGTGGTGGCGGTGATGGTGTTGCCGGTTCCGGTCACGGTGTACCACAGGTTCTTGTAAGGTCCCGAGGATACGACACAGGCGAAGCCGATGTCGTCGGTGCCCATGCTGTTGTCGCCCTGGATAGTGGCGGGCATGGCACCGAGGTCAATGGCATAATCGCAGGCATCGTTGGGGGG
>JAFGDC010000309.1 GCA_016932295.1 candidate division CSSED10-310 bacterium | reverse complement strand
GCATGCGAATCGGTCTCATGCGTAATCCCCGGGATGCTTCCCGAGTTTCTCCAGTTGCCGGTAAATAGTGGTTTTATTGACTCCCAGCCGGGCCGCCACCTGTTTCACCTCTCCCTTGTAACGCGTCATGAGGTCGTCCACCACCTTGCGCTTCTGGCCATGGCTGAGGGCCGAGTACGATTCCTGCGGCAGCGCCTCGGGATGACCATGGAGGTCGCCCGGAGCGATGGGACCCGATCTGCCGGCCAATTGCAATGCATCCGGAGTGATCACCGGCCCGGCACCGTACATCACCGCCCTGTCCAGCACCGTGAGAAGTTCACGTACATTGTCGGGCCAGGAATGATCCAACAGCCGCTGCATGGCGGCCGGCGCCACCCGCACCCGGCCGCCGTGAGCAACCTGCAGGTAATGCCGCACCAGCAACGGGATGTCCATCCGCCGGGCCCGCAGGCTGGGGACATGCAGTCTGAGCTTGCAGCGTGCCAGCAGATCGGTCCTGAAGTGCGCTTTCGCCTTGGGATCATCGAGATCGGCGTTGGTGGCGAGGATGATGCGCGCCCTGACCTGTTCGGTGGTGTCTGACCCCACCGGCCTGATCTCGAAGCGTTCCAGGAACCGCAGCAGCTTGGCCTGCTCGGTTTGCCGCAGGGTGGCGAATTCGTCCATGAACAGAGTACCATTGTCCGCTTTCCTTGCGAATCCGAGTCGATTCCTGTCAGCGTTCGTAAATGCCCCCTTGACATGACCGAACATCTCCGATTCGAACAGCGGCCCCTGCAGGTTGGCGCAATTGAGCACAACGAACTGGTGCAGCCGTTGCAGGCTGTGATGATGGATGAAACGCGCCACCACCTCCTTGCCGGCCCCTGCTTCTCCGGTGATGAGAACCGGCAGCCTTGGCTCCGAACCGGCGATCTTGAGGGCTTCCTCGGCCACAGCGCGCATGGGGCTCGATTCGGCATAGAGCAGCCGCCATTCATCCGGCGCGGCATCCGGTGCGGGAGTCAGGTTGCGCTGCAAGGTCCGGAACAATTCCACCACACCGGCCAACTCACCACAAAGACGTTGGAGCACCTCGACTCGAACCCGATCAAAGGCGTATTCCTTGTGGCGGTGGTCGAGGTATAACACTGCATTGACCTTGCCGTCTGCGATGACAGGCAGGCAGAGAAGCGAGGCCACCCGTTCGCGGCGGAGGGACGCGCGGTCCGCCAACCGCCGATCCGTCCTGACATTGCCCGATTCTTTCAAGTTCTTCGTCTCGATCACTTCCCGCATCACTGTGTGGCTGATGTCATCGAGCAGGCCGCGATCGAGCCCTTCTCCGACGAAGCCGATCATGAGCTGGTTTATCCGGCCGTCCCGCACGTCAACCAGGGCGCCCCGTTCGGCGCCGGCGACTTCCATCGCCAGCCTGGTGAGCACCTGGTAGACGGTGGCTGGATCATGCACGTGAGCCAGGGTCAGGGCGGTCAGCTCCAGAGCCTTGGCGGCACTTGTACGCTGCTCGTAGAACTCCGCGAAAACCGCCTCGCATGCCGCCACTGTCCTCAAATCGCCTTGCTGCCTGGCAAGCCGTTTCGCATCCACCAGCCACTCCATCCTGGTCATGGCGGAAACGGCGGCGCCCAGTTCCACCGCCATCCGCAACAACATGGCGGGCCGTCTGTCAGCGCCAGCGCCGGCGGCCGTTTCAACAAGCTCCACCAGCCGTTGGGGAATGGCGGAATCTTCCTGAATGCCGGCGATTCGTGCGGCGGCCAACCGGCATTCCAGCACCGCTTCCAGGTCGCCGCCGGCGTGGTACGCCGCCGCGGCGCGATCGTAATATTCAAGCGATAACGACAATCGGCCCATCCGCTCGGCGGCATACCCCACCGCCCGGGCAGCGCGGCCGTGATGACCGGCGGGGAGCCGTGAAAACATACTGACGGCTTTCTCCAGGTACCGCTCTCCCGGACTGTCCCTGTTCGCGGCGCAACGCGCCAGCAGCGCCGCCAATTCCACTCCCCGGACATGACCCGCGGCCCAGGCCGCCTCCCCCGCCGACGCCAGACAGTCGTGCTCTTCCTGGTAACGCTGCAGATGGCGCAGGCTGTCGGCGCACATCATCTGAATCTTGATGGTCAGATCCAGGGTATCCAGGTCGCCGGCCAGTCCGAGTGCGCGCCGCAGGACCGCCAGCGCCTGCTCCCACTGTTCCAGGCGCTGGTGAATCACACCCTGGTTGAGCAGGCTCTTGATGAGGAACGGCGTGTCGCCGCTGCGAGCAAATTCCTGTTCAGCGGCGGTTTCATGAGCCATCGCCTCGGTATGACGGTCCAAGTCCCGCAGGCAGACGGCCATTTGATGGCGCGCAGCCGCAATACATCCGGCATCGGCCAGCCGGACGGCGAGCCGCCGCGCCTTGTCAAGCAGATCGAGTGCCCGCCGCGGCTCGCCATGCCTGTGCAGCAACGCACCATGCCCCATAAACACCCGATATGCGGCACGGGGACTGCGATCCGCATCGATCGACTCATCGGCCTCCCTGAATAACACCTCGGCCTGCTCCGGTTCGTTGGACATCAGGTGAATCCAGGCCATCCTTGTCTTTATTTCCGCCGCTTCGGCGCACTCTTCCGGCGACCGATTCAGCACCTCCAGTGCCTGCCTGTATTCCTCCAGCGCCTCTCCATAACGACCCATTTCCTTGTGCAATCGCCCGAAAAGCTGGTGAAACACCTTCTTTTCTTCGCGGGACAGACAGGCGGCCTGATCCCGAAAAAGCGTTTCCAGGTGCTCCCGCGCCTCGTGGCAACGATTCTGGAGGAGGGCGGAACTGGCGGCGTGCAACCGTAGCCGGGCACCATGGTCCGGGGGCAGCAGCTCACGGTACTGCAGCGATTCCCGCAACACATCGTCGGCCGCCGGGTAGTTCTGGACCGCCAGGTAAGCGCCGGCGGCCGCCACCAGACGCTGCCCCGCCAAGCCCAGTTCCCCCGCCCCCAAATAATGACGGGCGATCG
>JAFGDC010000308.1 GCA_016932295.1 candidate division CSSED10-310 bacterium | reverse complement strand
TGCTGGTGTCTGGGTGGGGGCGAGGGAGGGCGTGGGTGAAATGAAAGGCGTTGGGGTGATGGACAGGCCGCAGGGATCACCCAGGTCTCCTTCCAGATCGACCCCCATGACATAGAGAGCGGCGTTGTCATCGCGGTAATCCCGCCAGCAGGCGAGGGCGCCGCCGTCATCGGTGGCGCATGGGGCGACACGTACACATTCGTGATCGCCGAGGTTGTCGCAGAGGATAATCCCGTTCATGCCCCAGGGAAGAGTGCCCGCGGCACTGACGCGCTGCGCATGGACATAGGGCGGCCTTTTGACCGGATCATAACTGGCGAACACGCTGATGGCGCCGCCTGAACTGTCGGAGACAGTGGTGACGGGTGATTCGGCAACCTCGAACCAACCGAGTTCGCTGTCGGTAAGTTGGACGGGACTCCCCCAGGTGATGACGCCGCTGCCGTCGACTCTGCCGGCATAGAGGTGGCTGCTGTTGCCGCAGGTCCAGACTGCGATGCCGCCGCCGGTACCGTCGGAAGCGAAGGCATGGCTCCTTACGTAATTGGGTTGGGAGTCCAGGATGACGCCGTTGGCGGTCCAGGATGGCACACCGCTGAATGTGACGCGCTGCATGGCCACCGCGCCATTGCCGCCGCGGTTGTCAGCCCACAGGAAAACTCCACCGCCGCTGTTGTCGGCGATCACCCGCGGACAGTCCTGGTCATATTCGGCGTCGCACACGACAACGCCACCGGCACCCCAGGTGACCGAACCATCGGCGATGATCCTCTGAGCGTAAACATCGGAGTATGTGACTCCGTCATTGTAGTATGTCCAGCCGAGGATTGCGCCGCCTATGCCGTCAGCGGCGACATGGATGGGATAGCCCTGTTGGTCGTTGAGTTGCACAGGGTTGAGCCAGGCGGCGGCGCCGGCTGCGGTGATCCGCTGACAGTAGCAGCCCGATTCGGCCTGGAAAACGACATATGCGCCGCCGGCGCCGTCGGTATCGCAGAAGGGGCAATACGCCTCCTCTTCTTCCGGAGACAACGGGACGCCGCCTGTCCCCCATTGCGGTATGCCGTTGGCGTCGAGGCGCTGCGCGAATATCCGTGGGTATTCGTCGCGATAATCCGACAGCGTGATGATAGCTCCGCCGGCGCCGTCGGTGCAGAGCCGGGGGGAATATTGTTCACTGCCGGCTTCGCATACGACGACCCCCTTGTGACCCCATTCCCGGTTACCGGCGGCGCTGAATTTTTGGGCCATGACCATGGGGCCTGTCCGCACCGCTTCATACTGAATCCAGGTAACGATGTATCCACCGTCATCGACGGCGATGATCCGGTGGCTCTGCTGCTCTCCGGCGGTGATGGAGACAGGCAGGTTGACGGTGGGATCGGTGCTCCACGTGGTGCTCAGATCCGAGCAGGGAGTGCCTAGATTACCCCAGGCATCGAGTGCCATGGTGTAGATTCTCGAGTTCTGGCTGTCGCGGTAATCACGCCAGCAGACGACAGCGCCGCCCTGGCCGTTTGCGGGGCAGGGCGCCATTCGTGCGCAGCCGCGCCAGGACGGTAGGTCCTCGTCACATACCGCCACCCCGCTGGCGCCCCAGGCGGCTTCTCCTTCCGAGGAGACGCGCTGGCACACGATGTATTCACTGTCCTTGGCGTCACCGTAGGCGGTGAAGGCGACTATGGCGCCGCCGAACCCATCCGGCACCAGTTGTCCGGGGCCCTTGGTGAAGTTGTACACGAATCCGAATTCGGTGATTGGGACGATGCCTCCCCAGACTTCGATTCCCGCGCCGTCGATGCGCGTGGCGTACATGATGTCGTCGGTTTGGCTGTGGAAGGCGAGGATGGCGCCGCCGGTCGTGTCGGAAACGATGCCGGCATCGTAGGTTTCATCGGCATCGTCCGACACGCTGATGCCATCTGTCTGCCACGCCACCGTGCCGTTCGGCAGGAGGCGCTGCAGGTAGCACCGCCAGGTGCCTTCCGCGTTTTCACGCCAGGTGATGTACCAGCCGCCGCTGCCGTCTTCGGCGAGCTGAGGGCAATAACTGGTGACCTGGCTGGCAGTAATGGAGATGTCCGTTCCCCAGTGCTTCGCGCCGGCGGATGAGAACCGTTGCGCATCGATGGTGGAGTAAGAGCCGTGGTAGGTGACCCAGACCACGAGCGCCCCGCCGGCGCCGTCAGGGGCGACCTTCGCCGGCCCGTCAGACTGTGGATCGACCTGCACCGGGGCTGTCCATAGTACGGTGCCGTCCGATCCGACATGCTGCAGATACCGGCCGCCGTCGTTTCTGACCGGCGCGTACCAGCGCCAGACGATGTACGCCCCGCCGGCGCCGTCCTCGGCGATGTTGTGGCAATAGGCATCGCTGCCGGGATTGCTGCAGACCTGGACGCCGCCCGCGGTCCAATCGGGTGAGCCGTCACTGTCGATGTGCTGAACATAGACTTCGTTGTCCAGGTTGCGTCGGTCGATCCAGGCGATAACGACCCCGTTGTCGCCGTCGTGACAGATCCTCGGACCGGTCGCGGTCATGGTGGTGGTACCCACGGACACGCCGCTGGAACCCCAGCGCTTGTTGCCGGAGGCATCGAACTTCTGCGCGAAGATACCCTCGCTGCCCTTGACGGGGTCATTGGTGGTCCAGGTCACTATGTAACCGCCGTCGGGTACCGAAATGATACGGTTGGAATACTGGCGTTGAATGATATCGCTGACCGGAAGATTGTCGCCGGGGTCGGTGGGCCATGTGGTGGAAATGTCGGATTCCGAACAGGGTGCTCCTAATTCACCCATGGCATTGACGCCCATGAGATAAACGCGGTCGTATTCGCCGTCGCGCCGGTCACATGACCAACTGAACACCGCGCCTCCTTCCCCTGCGGCGGCGCAGGCGGCGCCCCGGACATCTGACCGGCCGCCGGGAAGATTGTCGGGGCACAGCGAGACGCCTGCGATCCCCCATGGCAGGCCGCCGGCCGCCGTGATCCGTTGGGCGCAGGCTGCCTCGCCGTTCTTGGGGCCATCGGGATAACGCAGGTAGCCGACGATGGCGCCGCCGAATCCGTCCTGCACCAGGTGGCCCGGGTAGTGAGACAACCCGGTCACGATGCCGGTGGGGGTCACCTCGATGGGACCACCCCATACTTGCGTGCCGTCAGGTGCAAGCCGCGCCGCCTGGATGACCTGGTCGTAATAGGACATGTACGCCGTGATGACGCCGCCGGCTTCATCATGAACGAGATCGACGTGTTGTTTGTCATGGGTGCCCTCGTCGATTCTGAGACCGTTCACCTGCCAGGCGGGAGCGCCGGTCGAAAGGACGCGCTGCATGTAGACGAAGCTGTTTTCGAAGCGGTAATCGATCCACGCGAAATACCCGCCCTCGTCGCCGTCGTCTGTCACCTTCGGCGCCCATCGATAACCTTCATCCTCGGCAAGCAGCAGGCCACCCGCCTGCCAGAGCACCGCGCCGCCGACAGTCACCCTCTGCGCATAGATCGACTGCCCCCCGCGTTCGTCCGTCCAGACGACGAGCAGGCCGCCGATCCCGTCGGGCGCCACTTCGTAATCATAGGAGGCCGTTGAGGTCAACACCACCGGTCCGGTCCAATCCAATGTCCCGACCGCCGTGACATGCTGAACCACGAGCTGATAGCCCCTGCCCGCCGGTTCGTTCGCCCGGAATACCGCGTACACGCCTCCCAAACCGTCACTCGCCACCCTGACACCGTATGAATAGATCCCCGGTTCGGACACGAGTACACCGCCGACCGTCCAGAGCGGTGTGCCGGCCGCCGTCCACCGCTGCACCCGAATGTCGTTCATGCTCTCGTGATATTGATTCCAGCCCGCGATAATGCCGCCGGCTCCGTCATTGCACAGCCGGGGGTAAGTATGGGACTCCAGGCCGGAAACCAGTTCAACGCCGGTGTTCCCCCACACCCTGTCACCATCGGCATTGTACTTCTGCAGATACGTGCCGTCGCCTTCCCGCTGGGTGCCCTTTACCGGATTGACAGTGGTCCATACCACCACGTACCCGCCATCCTCGGTGGCCACCACGTGATTTTCGTACTGATGCTGATCGGCATCAGTGACCGTCATGTTCACTGCGGGATCATCGCTCCACGCTCCGAACACCCCGCCCCCGGACAGAACTGCCGCCACGAGACACCACGACACCATCCGCAACCACCTGCAACGCACCATCTTCCTCTCCTTCCTGAAACGCCACCCCGGTTTACGACCGTAGCCCTGCATCACACGCCCCCGGCACGGGAACTGCACCGGCACTCCAGCCCGATCACAGGCACACTTTCCACCATGCTTCACAATGGGTCTTTCCATATATCGAGAAATTATTATTCAATGTCAACATAATCATTGATCCGGAAATGTTCAGGAATTTACAGTTGCGTCACAATGATTTTTGGTGGTCAGAAAATAATGCTACGATGTCATGATTTCCCAGGTCTGAAATGCTTCTTTCGGCGGATTGTAATAGCCGAACCGGAGTCCGGGGACGGCTTCCAACAGTCGTTCCATCATGGCCTTGAAGCCGATTCCGCTGCCTTGATACCCGATCCCCTCTTCGTAGGCGTCGGGATCAATGTTCAGGTTCCTCATCTGGATCATGTGGAAGGGCGCCTTGTCATACAGTTCCACGAGCCGTTCTATCTGCCGCGGATTATCGTTGAAACCGGGATGGATCAACAGGTTGAGCGAGGTCATGATGCCGCGGCCCGAGCAGGCGGCGATGGTGGCGGTCACGTCGTCGAAGTGGTAGTTGACAGGCCGGTAATAGGCTTCGTAATGGTGTGCATCGGCGCTGTTCAGGCTGATCCTGGCGCTCTCCAGGCCTGCATCGATGACATGGATCATGTGTTCGGCGGAGAAACCGTTGGTATTGAGGTTGACCGTGCCGCGCCCGGTGGCTTGTTTGATTTCAGCGGTGGCGGTGGCGAGCAGTTCATACTCGGTGAGCGGTTCACCCTCGCAGCCCTGGCCGAAGCTTGCCACCGGCCGTTCCGCTTCCCGCAGGTGGGGCACCACCACCGCCACGATTTCTT
>JAFGDC010000307.1 GCA_016932295.1 candidate division CSSED10-310 bacterium | reverse complement strand
CTGGCGGACCTGGAGGGCAACATCATCACCTGCAACGAGCTGCGCTGCGGCACAATTGATCCGGTGGATACCTACGATTACTACCAACTGATCGTGCCCGGTCCCGATCCGCTGATCGTCTACGCCTCGGTCTTCGGCAACGATTCCACCTGCGAATGGCCGTACGGCATGGGCACCGACCCCTGGGTGGGTCTGTACGATGCTACCTGCACGATCATCACCTCCAACGAGGACAACTACGGCGACTGCATCTCGCCCTGCCGCAATCCCATGAATTATGATTCCATGGTGGGCGCACTGCTGGCTCCGGGAATCTATTACGTAGGCATCACCACCAATTACTTCGGCTATGGCCCTTATGTCCTGGAGATCTGCTGCGAGCCAATGCTTGAAGGTGACTACTGTGGCGATGCAATCCCCGTGGCCGTTCCCGCCGCCCTGCCCTACTCCACCGCCAACAATACCTGTCTCTACAACAATTTCTACTATTCCAGCCTGCTCGGCTGCGCCAGCACCTACGGCGGCGCCAGCGACGACGTGGTGTATGAATTGATCGTGGCCGCCGATACCTGCGTCACCATCAACGTCGATTCGACCGACTTCGATTCCGCTCTCTATCTCGTCGACACCTGCGACGGTCTCGGCACCTGCTACTACGTGCAGGATGATCCCGAACCCTATGTCTTCGATATCACCCTCCCCGCCGGCATTTATCACCTCATCGTTGACGGGTACAGCAACTACAGTAACACATGCGGCAACTTCACACTGGACATCGATGAATGTCTTGCCACGCCGACACCGTACGCCAGCCCGGCGCCAAGCCCCACCCCCGGTCCCGGCGAGGACTGCTCCAATCCCATCCCCATCAACTGCGGCGACATCGTCACCGGCGACACCACCACCTACGTCAATGATTATTCCAGCTACTACTGCAGTACCTGGAACGAAGGCGGTCCGGACGTGGTGTACATCGTCGAGGCGTGCCCCGGCGACCTCACCGCCACCATCAGCGGCATGACCGCCGACCTGGACGTGGCAATCATGGATGTCTGCCCCCCGAGCAGCAGCTACACCATCTGCGCCGTGGGTAACACTACAGCCACGGTCACCGTTCCCGCCGAGGGTTTCTATTACATCTTCGTTGACGGTTACGGCACTGCGGCTGATGTCTACACTCTGGAAGTGACGTGCAATTCGCCCCCATGCGCCACACCGTCTCCCCTCCCCTCCCCCACCCCCACGCCGATGCCCATCGAACCGCCTTACTTCGAGGGATTCGAATCGGGCATGCCACCGTCCTTCTGGACCACCGAAGTGATCGCCGGTCCCAACGACTGGGCCGCCACGACATCCTACGAGGTCGAGGGCACCAGCCAGGCGAGACTGAGTTATAACTATTCACTGCCGGTCGAAGCGCGGCTGATCTCCCGCACCTTCGATCTGAGTACCCAGAGCGACTGGGTCCTGTCCTTCTGGTTCTATCACCTCGGCTACGTCACCGCCGATGCCATGCAGGTCGAAGTGTCCGTCAACGGCGGCGCCTGGACCGCGGTCGGCACCCCCATCCCCGTCGCAGCCACTTCCTATGCCTACAACGCCTACTACGAAGTCGATCTGGCCTCCTACTCCGGCCCCGGCTACGGCGATGTCAAGATCGCCCTGCACGGCACCATCCCGGCCAACGGCTGGTACATCAGCGTCGATGCCTTCGCGATTCAACGCCCCCGCGCGCTGTTCGACGCGCCGGTCATCAACGAGTTCTGTTACGATGACGCGAGCACGGACGATCTGCAGTTCGTCGAGCTGTATTACGCCGGCGGCGGCCTGGACATCAGCGGCTGGAGGATCTGCTCCTGGAACGGCTCCACCGGCGCCCTGTCCGGTACGAACAACGGTCAGTACACCATCCCCGCCCTGAGCACCATCCCGCTGGACGGCTACTTCGTTATCGGCCAGACCCTGGTAGACAACCTGGACTACGAAGTCGCGACATTCGATCTCGAGAACGGCCAGGACAGCGTCGAACTGCAGGATCCTTACTGCCGGCCATACGACGGTGCCGGCTGGGGTGTCTTCCCGGAAACGTATCGCAACCACGGCCAGGGCACTCCGATGGCTGACATGACGGGTGAAGATGTCAACACCTACCAGCTTTGCCCCGACGGCGACGACACCGGCGACGACGCCACCGACTACGAATGGCATCCCAGGAGCCCCGGCGAGGAAAACTGCGTGCCGCCGACACCCACTCCGGAACCTTCTCCCACCGAAATCCCCTACACCCCCACGCCGACTGAAGTACCGACGCCCGCACCGGTGCCCGCCACCGGACCCATGGGCGCCGCCATCCTCCTCGTGCTCCTCTCCGGCCTGCTGTCGTTCCGCATCATCAAGCGGCGCTAAGCCCGACTAACCACCATTAACCAGCGGCCCCTTCCGCTCCGGCGGGAGGGGCCGCTGCTGTACATGGGGAACCGGGCTCTTTGTCGAACGGCCGCCGCGATGCTCTGGTCGGATCAAACGGACCATACTTCGGAACGAGTTGGCGAAACAGATGGGCAGAGTTACCGGTAAGTGCGGTATCCTTTTACGTGCAGGAAGGAAGCGGAGTGGGACAGAATCGGGAGCCGCCGGGAATAACAAAACCGGGGCGAAGGCCGGGGACGATACGGGTATAAGCGCTGGGAGCCCGTTACTCGGTCAGGTAGTTGATCCCCACCCTGACCAGCGCGCCGCCAACCATGAAATCCTTGACGAAGAAGGCCGTGCCGCCGTCAAGATAGTCGATGAGCTGAAACTTGACCAGTTCAGCCAGGATGGTCTCCACCAGCGCCCGGTCACGATCATGCAGGTTCAGACTCGGCGCGCTGTCACCCAACAGGACGGCGGGATGCAGGATATCCAGGTAGACATGGAGAAAGAGGGCCCGGGCCGCGGGGGTCATGGTGGCGGCAGGCAGGTTGTGCACGTACAGGTCATGACTCTGCCCGATCTTGTGCTGCCCCCAGGCGGCCAGCAGCTTGTTCAGCGAGCGGTTGGCGCGGACCAGCCTGTCGATCATGGCGGCCGGCTCGAGCTGATCCTTGTGCCGGCTGATAGTACGCAGGTCGAAGCAGTCGTCCTCGTTGCACCAAGGTCCCGTCAATACGTCAACCATGCCATGCTCCCTTTCCCGTTGCCGCGCCCATGGCGCCGCGGACCACCACCGAATCCTCTAGTAGCCGCCGCCGGCCGCTTTCTTGACGCTGTCCCGATAGGACTGCACACCGCGCGCCGGCACCGGCAGGTCGACTCCCACTGGGAAACCGGGATTGACGCCGGTACCACGCGTCGGATCCTCCATGGGGCGGTCGACGCGCCGCTTGAAGTTCCGACTCAGGAAAGAGCGCTTCAAGCTAAAACTGACCTCGACCACCACCAGGTCACCCATTGATTCCATGCCCATAGCGGTGATGGCGGAGGACCGGCTGATTTCGTCCGGATTACCGTAGGCGCAGGCTATGTCCCTCTCATCCAGATCGATACCCATCTGCCTGGCGATCTCCATGACGGGGCCCTGCATACTGTCCGGACCCATGACCGGGTCGAAGGTGTTCAGCACCTCGTTCTTGACGCGCGCCATGAAGCGGTCCGCCTGGTTCTCCAGCATCACAAGGTTCCAACCGACGAATACCAGCACCGCACAGATCAACACGGTTGCCCAGAAACCACGCGACGACATGTTCCTCCTCCTTCCCGGCCTATTCGCAGAACGATCTGTTGTCGCCGCCACCAGGACGGCGCGGCGACCGGAAAATCGCTCCATTGGTTCCCCGCTCCGCCCGGGCGCTTCGGAGAACCTGATTCTTCCGACGTTTGAATCGATCGTTTCAGCGCGACCGAATATACCCAGTATACCAGTTCGCGACACCGAGGGAAGCACCTATGCCAGGATCGGATCGCCCGCCCCCGCGCCGTGGGGATGATCGCCGCAATGAGGACGAATGATTCTCCCTCCTCATTTTATGGAGAACGACCGGGGCTCGATCGAAGTAACACAATACGCTACGGTCGCCTGTCGAAGCCGGCGGCGGCCGTTACATTTTCAATCCGCAGCGACTACAAGCTTTTATCAATGACCCGCTGCCGGGTATACTGCCTGTATTGGATATTCTTGACGGGAGGAAGGTTATTTTACGGATACGCCGTAAGAGCGGAATTGTTTCACCTGTAGCAACCGTGATCACCAGCACGGTGATACTCATGGCGGCGGCTTTCAGCATCCTGGCGCATGTGAGAGGACAGCCGCCGCCGTTCGACGATGCCTTCATCACCTACCGTTACGTGGACAACGCACTGAGCGGCAAGGGGCTGGTGTACAACCCGGGGGAACGGGTATTGGGCGTTTCCACGCCCCTGTATCTGGCCTGGTTGTTGTGCCTGCGGTCGATATTGCCTTTTTCCACAGTTGCCGTGAGTGTCATCGGGAACGCCGCCTGGTTTATCCTGAGCGGCCTGGCGGCTTTTCTGCTGGTCCGGCGGCTGACCGGAGCGATGGTGCCGGCTGGTGCGGCCACGGCGCTGCTGCTGGTGAACAAGACATTGTTGCCGTTGTCCACCGGGGGAATGGAATCGTTCTTGTTTTCCGGGTTATGGCTGCTGGCCTTGTATTTCATCGCCGGAGACCGTCTGGAGGCGGCCGGCGTGGCGGCTGGTTTCACCGCGCTGGCGAGACCCGAGGGTGTGCTGTTGGTGCCGCTCATCCTGGCAGCGGCAGTGGCCGGGGTTACGGACTCGGAGCGGCGGACGGAACATTGGCGGCGAACGGTGGTGGCGGTGGCCGCCGCGGTGCTGCCATGGCTGTTGTGGGCGGGGTTCGCATGGATGTATTACGGTGATCCGCTGCCGCATTCCATCAGGGCGAAAGCGCGGCCGGTGTATCCTTTTCCGCCCGGCGCGGCCCTGGACCGGATCGAGGGGCGCCTGGTCGACTGGACCTGGCATTCAGAGCGGGTAATGGT
>JAFGDC010000030.1 GCA_016932295.1 candidate division CSSED10-310 bacterium | reverse complement strand
GCATGGACTTTCAATGGAACTGTATTGCCCATGTTCGTTCCATCGATGATGCGTCCATGCGCATGATACGGGCCGCCGGTTGCTGGTTTCTCGAGATCGGCATGGAGAGCGGGGTCGAATCCATCCTGCGCTCGGTCGGTCGGCCGGCGACGCGGCGCCGGATACTCGATGCGGTGCGGTGCGCTCGCCGTAATGGCCTGGTAGTGAAGGGTAACTTCATCATCGGACTGCCTGGAGAGAATACGGCGACCATGGAAGAGACTACTGCATTCGCGATCAGAAGCGGCATCGATTATTTCCAGATGACGTTTCTCACCATCTGGCCGGGTTGTCCCCTGGCGGAGGATCCGGCGCGGCATGGAACAGTGCTTGGAGACCAGTTGTCGTGGAGCATGTTCAAGGTGAGTTTCGTACCCCATGGGTTGACCGCGGAAGAGCTGCGCGCGGCTTCCCGCCGCGCATTCCGCCGATTTTACCTTCGTCCCCGCAGCATGCTTACTGTCCTGCGGCTGCTGTCCGCGCGCCGAGGCATGAGGCTGCTGGCGGCGGCATTCGTCACCTTTCTGTGCATGCAGTGTCGAAGGGCTTCACCGGATTTCTGTCCTTCACCCGTGAGCGGTTCTTGAGCCAAGCGCGCCGACGTTCCGGCTCAGGCGGAACTCGTCGGCGAACGCCGATCTGAAGGGTGTCCGCGAAGTCTGCTTTCGCTTCGTTCCGGACAGGCTTTTCAGAACTCCCTGGAAACGGTGGTGAATCGTTCGTCCACATCATCGCCGGGAACATCGACAGAACCGTTCATTCCGGTTTCTTCAGACCTGGTCGCCCAGGCGTGGAAGTTCGCCACGAGCAGATAGAGCGCCGGAACGATGACCAGCGTGATGCCGGTGGAGAACAGGATGCCGTAGCCCAGGGACAGGGCCATCGGAATGAGGAATTTGGCCTGTCGCGAGGTTTCGAAGATCATGGGGGCGAGACCGCCGAAGGTGGTGAGGGTGGTAAGGATGATGGGCCGGAAGCGCTGGATGCCGGCGGCATGGATGGCCTCGTGGGCGTTGTCGCCGTTGTCGCGCTGTCGCCGGTTGGCGAAATCCACCATGACGAGGGAGTCGTTCACCACCACACCAGCGAGGGCCACGACACCGAACAGGCTGGGCAGGGAAAGATGATACCCCATGACGAGATGACCGAAGATGGCGCCGATCACTCCGAATGGTATGCTCAACATGACGATCAACGGCTGCAGGTAACTTTTAAAGGGTATGGCGAGCAGGGCGTAGATGGCGAGCAGGGCAAGCGTGAACGTCAGTTTCAGGCTGCCGAGGCTCTCGCGCATGTCAGCCTGGTGACCTTCGAAACTGTAGGTCAGGCCCTTGTACTTGTTCAGCAGTTCGGGGAGCACGTTCTGTTCCATGTCTCCCAGCACCTCGCCGGCGGCGCTGCGCGGTTTCACATCGGCCCCCACCTCGATGACCCTGCGGCCGCCCCGCCGGTTGATCTTCGTGAAGGCCCGGCCGCGTTTGATCTCGGCGACCTCTTCCAGCGGTATGAACGCACCGGCGGGCGTGTGCAGCATGAAATCCTCGATGGCCTGCTCACTGTTTCGTTCGTTTTCCGGCAGCCGCACCATCACTTTTATCTCACTGCGGCCGCGCTGCTGGCGCAAGGCCTCCGCTCCGTAGAAGGCGCCGCGCACCTGCCGGGCAAGGTTCATGGCGGTCAACCCGATGCTTTCGCCTGCGGGTTTCATGGTGAAATCGAGTTGCTCCTTGCCCATTTGCAGTCCGTCATCGATATCCTGTACGCGCGGGTAGGTGGCAAGAATCGCGGCCAGTTCCTGGCTGGCCTTTTCAAGCGTCCTGATATCGCGGTGGCTGAGCTGCACTGAAATGGGATGACCGCGACCCCCCGGCCCGCCGGTATCGTAGGCGAACACCAGGTACTCGACGCCGGGTATTTCGCCCACCACTTCCCGCCAGCGGTTGGTGAACTGATCGTTGGTCATGATCGCATCACGGATCTCCGATTCGGCGAGCATGACCCGGATGCGCCCGTTGTGACTTCCACCACTGCCGATATCGGTCTGAATGGCGGTGACCAGTTGGTCGCTGCCGCTCTCATCGATGACCTGCCTGGCTCCGGCCAGTATTCGGCGTATGATCGCGTCGGTGGTCTCCACGTTGGTGCCGTAGGGCATCACCAGGGTGGCTTGCGAAAAGTCCGATTCCACCGCCGGGAAGAGTTCCATTCCCATCCGGCCGCTCATGGCATACCCCAGGGTTGCAACCAGGAGGCTGATGGCGATTATGACGGTGGCGAACCGGTTGCGCAGGGTGAGTTCGAGGAACGCGCCGTAACGCCGGTTCACCCAGCGGGAGAAGGCATCGCTGAACGCCTGCTGCCGGTCGTGAAGCCACATGGTGAATCCGCGGCGGCGCCGCCGTTTGACATGGCTGAGATGGGCGGGCAACACGAAGAGGCTTTCTCCCAGGGATACCAGGAACACGATGATGACGACCAGCGGGATCATCTTGAAGATTTTCCCCATGGTGCCCGGTATGAAATAGATGGGCAGGAAGGTGGCGATGTTGGTCAGGATGCTGAAGGTGACGGGCACGGCCACTTCCCTGGCGCCGCGGGTGGCGGCGGCGATGAGCGGGAGTCCTTCCTGCCGGTAGCGATAGATGTTCTCCCCCACGACGATGGCATCGTCGACCACGATGCCCAGCGCGATGATATACGCGAACAGGCTCATCATGTTGATACTCAGATCCGCTGCCGGAAGGAGCAGGATGGAGCCCAGGAACGAGATGGGGATGCCCATCATCACCCAGAAGGCCAGCCTCGCTTCGAGGAAAAGACCGAGGATGATGAGCACTAGCACCAATCCCATGGTGCCGTTGGAAAGGAGCAGCCGGACGCGCTCCCCGTATACTTCCGAGCGATCGTCTTCGACGGCGGTGGTGATGCCCGGCGGCAGGCTCGGCGCGAATTCTTCAAGTTGCCGTCGCACCGCCTTTGATACCTGCATCGGAGTCTGTTCACCCACCCTGTACACTTCTATCGTCACCGCGGGAAGACCGTTGTAGAGAGAGTACCTGTCGGTGTCGCTGAAGCCGTCGTCGATATGTGCGATATCGCCCAGCAGCACCTGGCCGCCCGCGGCGGTGGTGACGATCGGCAGCCGGGCGAACTCCCGCCCGTATTCCCGCCGTTCCTTCACCCGCACCAACAGTTCACCGTTCTCTGTCTTGAGTCCGCCGCCAGGGATATCGACCGCCGCGGCGCCGATCCTGGAGGCCACTTCGGAGAACGTCAATCCGTAGCGCCTCAATGTTTCCTGGGAAATTTCAACGGCGATCTCCAGGGACGGCAACCCCTCCACCTCCACCTGGGTGATGTCCTGATCCTGCAGTAAGCGGTCCCGCAACTGTTCAGCCAGTTCATGAAGCACCAGGT
>JAFGDC010000306.1 GCA_016932295.1 candidate division CSSED10-310 bacterium | reverse complement strand
GGATTGCAGGCCTGGTATGACGGGGAGTATGAGTCGGCGGCGGCGCGGTTCGAGCGGAGCCTGCATTCCTTCCCGGAGTTCGCCATGACGAATTATTATCTGGCGGTGTGTTACCAGGAGATGGACAAATGGGACTGGGCGGTGCGGCGTTTCGATCTGGCCCTGCAGTTGACCAGAAGCGGCGACCTGGCGCACCAGGTGGCGGTCCGACGGATTGCGCACGAGGCTGGTGTACCGGTGGTGGACATGCCGATGCTGCTGGAGTTGAATGCGGCGCCCGACCTGTTCATCGATGCGGGGCACCTGGGTCCGGCGGGATACGAAATCCAGGCCCGGGAAACGCTGCGGGTGCTGGCGCCGTTGCTGGAGGTGGATCCGGAACGCCTGAATCCCGGCGAATGAGATCGGATGGGTATTGCGTGTTCAGGCGGCCTGATCGTGCCGCCGCGTGCTCTCTTCGATCAATCAAATCCGAACGTCACCCAGTCGTATTCACCCACGAGATTGGCGGTACCCGGTTCGATGAAAGCGCCCCAGAACAACAGCCCTGTCAGGCTGCCGTAATCGCCTTCTGGCCACTGGAACTGAAGCCGGACATCATACACGTATTCCCGTGACGGCAAGGTGACCAACGCCGAGTCGGGCGTCATGGTCCAGTCGGGCCAGAACCAGTACGCGCCGTACACATCCAATACGATCCATTCCTCCAGCGTGAGCACCGGTCCCGGGTTCCAGGCTCTCCTGCCCAGCACGAAGGGATCATTGGCATGGAACATGTCCTGGTTCAACACCAGGTCCAGCACCACCGTGTCCGGCTGCCCCCCGGGCGTCGGCGTCGCGGGTGGCGTCATGGGTGGTGTTTCGGTGGGTAGCGCCCAGGTCGGTGTTCCGGGTGGTGGAGTGGCTGTCGCCGGTCGCGGTGTCGGTGTATCCACCACGCATTCCGTCGTGTAGGAGAGTACCACGTCATCAATATTCCACCCGCAATAGCGCCATCCACTGTCGGTGGGACCCATGCCCCAGCGCACCTGCACCGCCGCGTGCCCGGCGGCCCATTGCGTCAACTCGTGGCTCATGTGCTCCCACGCGCCGCCGTTCAACGTCGAGGTGTTCTGCCAGACCTCCTGCCAACTGGCTCCGCCGTTGCCGCTCACCTGCAGCGAGGCGTGATCGTAGGTCGGCTGTTCGACTCCCAGCCATCGCTCGAACTCCAGGGTCACCTGTTGTGCCTCCGAACAGTCGAACACCGTGGTGGTAAGGTAGTACACCGGCATGCTGTTCGGGTAATCGCCGTTCAGATTGTACCCACACACAGTGCTTCCCGTGTACCCGCTGGTGGGATCCGGTTCGCCGTACTCGCCGCCCTGCCCGGTAGGTTGCCCCCAGGCCCACTGCCCCTGCGTGTTCCAACCCGGATCGGCGTCCATGGTTTCCTGCAACAGTATATGCCGTTCCAGCGTGGTGAAGTGGTAGAACTCACCGCAGTGGTCATCCACCACCGAATTACCGGCCTCGTCCACCGCTTCCACCTCGAAAATGTAATAGGTGCAGTTTTCCAACCCCTCCACACGTACCATGTGCGCCGTGGTAAACGCGCCAGCGGTCACCTCCATCTGAGGCGGATAGGTATCGCCGTAACGGATCAGCCCGGCCGCCGGTTCGTCCGTTTCCCATGTCAGTTCCGCGCTTTCCGCGCTCACCTCGACGACCTGGACATCGATGATCAATGGGCTTTCACAATCCACTACGGCGTCCAGACTTACCACCTGAGGCGCGCCCTGACAATCGGCATCCTGGTAGGTCACCATCAACGTGTCATCGTGACTCACCGTCACCATGCCGGCGCCGCCGCTGCCGGTCAGGCCGACCGCGCCGGTGAAGTCGCCGCTGTCCGGCGCCGTTTCCACCAGGGTCACGCTTTCCCCGGTTGGATCGCTGTCGCTGGTTACCTGCACAGTCACTTCGTCCAACTGGCCGGGATGGAGATTCATGTCGGCATCGATCAGTTCCATGCCTACCGTGGCATCACAGGCGTAGCGCTGGGCGTCCAGGACAAGGAAGCCGCAGCCGGGAACGATGTGGGTGGTGACGATTGCATCGAGATCGAAGCCGGGATCAGCGGCTGTCGAGGAGCCGTCTCCATCGTCGATGAGCTTGATGTAACGGGCTTCATCCAGCGGCGTGACGCCCAGATCGAAATCCTGGGTGCCGGAACCGGTGCCCACCATGAACCATGGTCCCCGCCAGTCGGCGGCCGCTCGCACCTCGTACCCTTCAGCCGTGCCATCGCCTTCAACCACCGTGAAATCGATGCCGTCTCGATCCCAGATAGCGGTGTTTTCACCCATGTCCAGGACGATGTAGCCGTTTACGCCGATGGAGTAATATGCGCCGTCCGGTGGACCGACGGCGTCGAAGGTGATGGTATGATTGGTATCGCCGTAGCTTGTATCGTTACATATGATCACCCGGTAGACATAACCGTCACCGGCGGGGGTGAGCTGGACGCCGAACGAGGTGACCGCCTGGTTCTGGACGATCAGCCCTGGCACCATCTGTGGTTCGTGGTCGTTGGCCCAGACCAGCAGGTCATAGGTTCCCGGCCGCAGGTACTTGTGGAGATCACCCAGTTCGGGATCGGCATAGGCCAACCCGCCGAGATCGTTGTACATCTCCACCCGGGCGATGGCCGCCACCGGTTGACCGCCGGTGCCGGTGATGGTCCCGTGGATGCCGTAAGCCGCTTCTTCCAGCATGAACCACGTGCCCTCCACGTTGCGATTGAAATATGAATCGATTTGCGAGGCAGGGGGCGTCTTGGTGTAGGAGAGTTCCACGCATTGTCCGAGTGCCCCATTGACAGCCAGGTCATAGTCCATGGAACCGCCGTTGACATTGTAAAGCACCCAGCCGCACTGGCCGCCGGAGTAATCGGACAGCGCGGAGTAGTTGGTCTGGATATGGCTGTGTTCCATGTAACTGGGGGGACGGTCATCGGTATAGCACCAAGACCAGATGAACAGTTCGGTGCCGGAATGGTAGGTCATGGACATCACGTAGGGACGCGCCAGGATGTATTCCGCCATGTTCCTGGTTTCCTGTTGCGAGAACGGTGACGAGCTGCCGCCGTCGCCGTTCCACTGGATACCGTAGTCTCGGTTGCAGTCCACGCCGTTGGCATTGTATCTGGTGCCCATGGTCATGCCGTCAGGATTGACACAGGGCATGATCCATATCTCCAGATGGTCCACAATGCCGGTTATCGTTGGATCCGTGCCGTAATCCTCCACCAATGACTCGGCGAAGAGATAGGCGACTTCCTGGCTGATCTTCTCATCACCGTGAATGTTGCCGTCGAATCGTACTCCTGGTTCGGCCTCGTTCACGGTCACGTTGTCAGAAATCTTGACGATCCATTGTTCACGTCCCTGGATGCTTTGTCCCGCGGAACCGATGGCGCAGATGTCGGGATGGTTCGCGGCCAATGCCTGGAGATCGGCGGTCACCTCCGCGTAAGAATGGTACTCGGAGTCATCGCCGCGCCCGGCGGCCAGAATCTCGTCCCGTTCGGTGCGCAGGTCAGCCAACACGACCCTGGGCGAGAAGCCGGCGCTCAGAAGCGCTGCATAATCGGATGCATCGACCTCCGCCAGCAGGTCCCCGGCCGGTTCGCGACCCACCAGATAAATACGCAACTGGTAAAGACGCAGCATGTCATTCGCACTCACGATAGGAATGGCAACTCGCATCGTCGGAGGCCATCCGGCCTCCACCGGCGCCACCACAAGAACCGCAATAAGAAGCAGCACTGCCGTATACCCTGACTTGGTCTTCATCAATTCCTCCTTCCACCACGATCATCCAAGTTTTATATAGCCAAGGTCATCGTAAAAGGCAAACGAACATCCAGGGGAGGCCGTTCCCGTTCGCCGGCAGTATCCTGGTGAGAATGGATCAGGGCTGCATTCGCCGGTTCGAGGACGTATACTTGACTGATAGGGGTCGCTCCCCTGGAGGGTATCGAGGAGGCGGAATGATCGAGGAATTTCGATTGGTGTTTTCATCCGAAAAAGGACGCATGTGTCCGGAGTGCGGTTTCCCCAAGGCGGCATGCAGGTGTGACAGGAAACGCCGGCTGCCGGCGGGAGATGGAATGGCCAGGGTGCGAAGGGAAACCAAGGGGAGAAAAGGCAAGACCGTCACGACCATCAGCGGGTTGAATATGGACGATGAAACCATGAAGCGCCTGGCTGGCGAGCTGAAAAAGCGCTGCGGCGCCGGCGGCGCGGTGAAGAATGGCGTGATAGAAATTCAGGGTGATCACCGCGATGAGGTGATGGCGGAGCTTGCCCGGCGGAACATCGAAGCCCGGCGCGCCGGCGGTTGATCCGAACCGGCGCCGGTTAAGACTGGAGTGATCTCATGAAAAAACTGTACAGTCATCCCAACAGCGCCATCGTGCACCATGTCAGAAATGTCATGCTGGGTTTCGGTATCGAGACCGAGGTGATGAAGGAGAACCTGGCGGGAGCCGTGGGTGAACTGCCGCCTAATGAAGTGTGGGTGGAGCTGTGGGTGGCGGATGAGCGGTATGGGGAGGCACGTGTTGTGCTTGAAGAAGTAGTGCTTGAAGAAGTGAAAAGGATGGATGCAGAGTTGCCTGAGTGGTGTTGCCCGGACTGCGGGGAGCTGCTGGACGGCCGGTTCACCCAGTGTTGGCAATGCGGCCGGGAGCGGTTGTGAAACCGGCTGCCGCTGCTCGGCCGTCCATCAGCCTCGTTGACAGGTGTGGGTATCGGTTGGCATGATCCAGAAACGCAATAGACGAAACATTCCGGACGACCGTGGAGAGGAGTGGTGATGAGACAGGCGTCGATGGTGACACGAGCGATGGTGTTTCTATGCGTTTTGGGGACGGCGATGGGCTGCCTGCCGGCGCGCATGCGGTTGCCGGCGGAGCTGGCCATGCCGGATCTGGAGATGCCGGTGCGCGGCAGACAGGGACTGAAACTGAAAGAGTCTCTCGACTTCGGACCCTACCGGGTGACCGGAGTCCGCCGGGAGTGGACAAGTACCACTTCCATCGAGTTCATGTGGTTCAGGAATTCCCGGGCGCGACAACGGTTCGAGTATTTTATCCAGGAGCTCGACGCCCGTGGCTGGCACTGCCATTGCGCCACCGGCGTGGAAAAGGAGGAAATCAGGTTCGAAGACGTTTACGGCGGCAGGCTGACCGTGGATGTGGACTATCGATCGTCCTTCCTTTGCACGCTGGAACCGTTGGGCACGGACGACAGGTGGTGGCTGGCGATGGGTGAGGAACTGGCTTCCGGCGGCCTCATGGAAGGAACCCTGATCCGCGGTGAAACGGTCATCGATGTGGCTGGTTCCAACGCTCTCGAAGGTTCGGACATCCCCCTTTCGGACCCCACCGGCTACGTTTTCACCATGGACGGCGCCACCATCGCCGCAGTCGAGGTCATCAATGATGGCGCCGTGTGGCTCCATCCGGCATTGTCGGGAGAACCCCGCGCCGCCGTGGCGGCGGCCGCCGCGGCGCTGCTGCTCTACCGGGATATCGGCGCCTGACAAACTGGAGGCTGAACTCGACCTCGACAGCAGCGTGAGACACTTCCTCTGATGCGAATTGCGTTCCCCGGACGGGCTTGGTTGCGTCATTCGACTGACTGAGAAGCAATAGATAATACAAGTAGTTAGAGTTTTACACCAGAGTTGGAAAGGTTTTTCTCCGCAGCGTGTAAAAAATCGAAATTTGTTTGACAAGGCCAAAGAATCACGTTAATAAGCCTAACGCCCGCGTAAGCCTGGACTTCGGGCTTTCTGGCTGGATTTTATTCCCAAAGCTGACGGTTCCCATGGACCGATGCTTTCGAGTCAGACCGATCCCTTTCGAGTTGGACCGATGTCTTTCGAGTTGGACGATCAGGAGGAGTTTTGAATGAGCAGATTGCGTATTTCCCTTTGTTTCATGGTGTTCACGAGCCTGGTGTTAGCGACCTGTGGGCTGGCTGAAACCCATGTTTCGGGAACCATATCGGTCGATACCACATGGACGGCAATTGACAGTCCATATGTGATCGACAGCGATGTGACGGTCAGCGCGGGGAGCACCCTGACTCTCGAGCCCGGCGCGATCGTGAAGTTTCAGTACAATCACGGGTCATACTCCGGCGGCTACCAGTACACCGTGCGGCTCCTGGTGTACGGCATCCTGGATGCACAAGGAACAGCGGGTGATCCGATCTGTTTCACCTCCATCCGTGATGATTCGGTGGGCGGCGACACCAACGGC
>JAFGDC010000305.1 GCA_016932295.1 candidate division CSSED10-310 bacterium | reverse complement strand
CAGTGGCGCTGATAAAGACACCACGAAAGGCACACGAAGGCGCTTTTCGTCAGACAACCGCTCCTCTTTACTGATCCACTTCAGGCTCATATTGAAACCTAAGGGGTTTCTGAGGATGCGTTTCATTTTGGCGGTATGGATGGTAAACTTACCATGGGATAGGAACGCATGTGACAATAATTGAGCTTGAAAATGACCACCGGTTCCTTCGTGGGCTGGCGCCGATTCCAGAGCATTTCTATGCGCACGAGATGTGGAAGCGTCTATTCTCGCGTGCCTGGAGTATGTATGGAGAGAACAGGTCGGAACGGGCATTGCGGATCATGCTGCGTCTGTACCTGGAAGCCAGCGAATACAGTGTGGATGCTCTGCGCCAGGTGATCGGAACACTGCCCGCGCCACGCCTCGGTCATGATAAGGTGACGCGTGTATTGAGTGATCCGGCGTTTCTCGAAAGCAGCCGTGAAGCAAGCGGACGCTTAATAAAAACGATTTCCACTGCGCTCCCGGAAGAACGGATGGAACCGACCCTGAGGGCGCTCGTGCATCTGAAATCAGGCTCCCTCGCCTATCGCTGCGATGAGTTGGCCAAAGCGCTGCGGGAGCTGGAACTGGCGCTGTTCCTCGATGTCAGTCTGATGCCTGTAAGGCGCCTTCTCGCCAGGGTATATTACGATCTTGGCCATCGTGCCATGGAAGACTTTGGCCGGGATTCGCGATTGGCGGAGAGCTACTTCAAGCATGTGTTGGATATGAATCCAGGTGACTACCAGGCCCACCGGTTGCTGGGTGTGGTCTTCTTTCAGCAGGGCCGGGTGTACGAGGCTATCGAGCAATTCCGGCGTGCGCTCAAGTTGAATCAGCACCATGCCAGGATCTACGGTAGTCTGGGAATTGCGTTCTTTACCACTCGGCGGGAAGCGCTCGGTTTCCGAACCCTGCAGTTCGCCCTGCGGCTGGCCCCGGATGATCCGTTCCTTTATAACTACATCGGCCTCATGTATTTCATGCAGCGGCGCTACGATGATGCTGCGGTTCATCTATCGCGCGCCGTCGAATTAGCGCCTGAGGAGCCATTTTACCATTGCAATCTGGGCAATGCACTGCTGCGTCTGCACCGTTTTTCGCAGGCTGAATTTCACTTTCTGAGATCCCTGGAGATCAAGCGGAATTATATCACCGCGCTTTTCAATCTCGCCCTTACCTGCCAGCTCATGAATCGCAGGGAAATGGCCCGTCGCCGATATCTCGACATCATCACACTCTGCTCTGAAAAGCTCAATTATGATTCTGACCACCTCAATACCCTGGTGATTCACGGCCTGGCTCTCTGGTCGGTGGGGCAACCCGATCAGGCTTTCCCTGTACTGCGTCGGGTGCTCAGTAATATCGGCCGTACCAACCTTTGCAAGCAGTATCTGATGGATCTGGAACTGCTTGAGGAACATGGTGTCGGTGCCGATGGTCTGTCCGTTGTGATTGGAATGTTCAGGGAAGTGTACGAACGGACCGAATGAGCATTTCCGGCATGTATGGTCCCGACGGGTCAATGCCGGGCGTGCTTCCGTAGTTCGTTCCAGGCTTTCTCGAGTTTCTCGTGACTGTCTCCGGGTGGTGAACGGTCGGTGTATGATACGGTGATGAACAGTTCGGTGAGTTCGTGTATGACTGGTTCCATGTGCCGCATGGATGGCGGTATGAGGTGTAATCTCTCGAGCGGCGTGGCGCGTTCCATGGCTGATGGTCCGGCGGCGATCAGAACCACCATGAGGGCATGATAGACGTGTTCGACGGCTTCCACCACGGGCATTTCATGAAGTCCGGCCGCCGCGAATGACAGGCGGAAATCCACCTTTCTGATTCCAGGAGTGCCTTCATCCGGCGCGGTCACTGGGGGTGGTTCCGTCCGGGTGGCGCGTTGCGCAGTGTTCCGGCGTTCTTCCCGCCGCAACAATCCAAGTAAGGCCGGAACGCCTTTCCACAAACCAAAGCAGATGATCAGTCCCACCACACCCGCCGCGATGACTGCCGCCAGGCGTGCCAGCGCCGGTGCGAGAGGTGGCACAGGCGCCACCGGCGGCCTGCTTGTGGATTCCCGCCGCGAAGTGATGTCATCGGTCTTGGCTGAGGCGTCATTCGAAGCGGTTGTGAAATCCGGCGGCGGCGTGAGGCTGCCGAACTCCCGTTTCTCGAAATGTGGCAGTCCGTAAGCCGTCATGAACAGGAGTCCGATTGTGATCAGACCCACGGCGAGCCATCCCATGGTGGTGGTGGTATCCATCCTGCTGCCTGTTTTCATGATCCTGACCCGCATCTCGTTGATGCTGGACAACATCAACAACACTGCGGTCGCCAGGACATACGCGAACATGCAGCGATAGCCATTCGCCAGATGGGTGGCCGTGGTGTGCAGCAACAGGCGCCCGCCGAACCCAAATAAGAATGTGGCGACCACCGAGAGCAGCAGGATCAGACGAGCCGGGTGTTTCTCGGGAGTGATATCGGCTGCTGCCCTGAATTCGTTGGCGGGGGTTCGTTCGATCTCTATGGTCAGCGATGTGTCGGAACGGTTTGTACGATTCATGAAATCAGCGGCTGCTCCAGCCAGATAGCGGTACGTGATCAGTGGCGCGATCATGCCGGCGGCGGCCGTTTCCGGACTGGGATCACCAGGCGTTTCCGCCAGGTCCGGCGGCATGATGGTACATTCTCTGGTGAGCCGCGCCGTGAACCACCAAAGGAACGCCAGGAGCATGATGGAGAGTGGGAAAGCGGGCCAGAATGTGAGGCCGGCGAAGCCGAACAGGCCGCTGTCCGAACAGGCGAACAGGAGATAGAAAACGGTCACGGAGGCGAGTGCTACCCGGTAGGCTCGTTCGGAGCCCGGTCCGTGTTTCACGCTCAACCTGGTGGTCATGATGACACCCAAAACGAAACATAGTGCCACCAGCTTGATGGGGGCCAGTGAAGCATGCGCAAAGAGCAGGGTGGCTACCTGTAGAATGAAGAAGAGCAACCCGGTGACGGCGGTCAGGATGGCCGCAGGAATCAGTATGTCTCTGATTGGGTCCGCATCGGAAAACATGGTTCACTCACTCCGGGAATTTCTTCTCCCCATGGCAACGGGTTTGCGGTCGTCGCCCGGTTCGATGATCCACCCTAGAACGTGCGCACGGCCACACGATCGAGATCCTTCATATTCTTGATTCGATGGACTGGAACGTCACCGGCGACGGTGACCGGAAGGCTGTCGGCCGCATCCCCATCATCCGGTTCGAACAGGAGCAACGTGATCGAAAAACCGGAGCGCCGCATCTCCTCTATGACCATTGCCAGTTCCCGATCGCATTGTGGTGCGAGAATAACCACCGCGGTATCGCGGTGCATGGCTGGATACTCGTCAAGGAGCAACCTCCAGCCAGGCAGGTGGGTGGCGAGTTCGAGACGGGCAAGCAGCCGAAGATGCGTGAGTAGGGCTTCCTGTCCTCCCGCTACCGGCGATTTGACCGGATTAACTGGATGTCTGTCGGGGCTGGACCTGGCTTTCTTGAACAGCTCCCGGATGGTGCCGGAGGAGATGTCCGTCGGGCGCGGTTCGGCGTCGACACGAGCCGCATCCGCCGCATTGCTCAGGAATCCGGCCTTCTGACCTCGGCCGAGAATGAGATGGAGCAGGGAGGCGGCTGCTTGTATCACCATCTCCGATCGAGAATAGGGCGATTGACGCCGGTAGGAAGGATGGTGTAGGTCCAGGATGAGCATTGCACCGGCGGTCATGCTGGATTCATATACCTTGCTGCGCAAAGCACCGAGCCGCGCCGACGCTTTCCAGTGGATTCGGCGTAACCCGTCAGAGCGCTGGTACTCCCTCACTCCCGCCGGTCGCGTCGGATCTTCATGGATACATTTCTGAACGCGCAGCTCACCCAGGGGGCGATGATGGAGGGGCAGGCTGCCGGTGAGGTCATGGATACGGGGCAGGACGGTGATGTGATCATAACAGTGCCACAGTTGCGTACGTCGCGCCAGGCCGAACATGTCGCCGCTGACGGTGGTGACCGGACCGATTCGATAGAAGCCACGCTGCCTGAAACTGAGCTGATAGGCGAAGGTGGCCGCGCCACCGGCGGGAACGGTGATGAGTGAACTGTACCTTCCTTCATGGGCGAGATGATCGGGAAACCAGTCCCTGGTCCATATCCAGAGGATCGGCAGCGTATCATGGTTCTCGATCCTGACCCGGAAGCGCACTGTCTCACCAATGGCGACTTCCCCGCCGGTTTTTTCTCTTGTCACGGTGACTCGGCGGCAGGTCATCCGGGCCATTATCCGGCTGATACCCCAAAGCCCGGCGATAGTATACAGCAGGAAGGCGAAGAAACCGCTGCGCAGGAGCAGCGCAAGTACCGCCATCAGAAGCGGCGCACACCACCTGGTGACATCCTGCACCTGAATGGTAGCGCCGGTGGCAGTGGTGGCGGCCTGATCCCGCCGCCTGGAAGACTCGATCGTTGCCGCGGCCTTCGGCGGGATTACATGTTTCGATCGATTCATCGCGTGGAATCAGCGTTCGTAGCGGACGCCGGTCGGCACTCTGACTTTGTCCAGAACCTCTATCAGCGCCCGGCGTACCGTATAGCCACGCAACCTGCTTTCAGGATTCAACATGACACGGTGTTCGATTATGGGCAGCATGACAGCCTTGACATCGTCGGGGAGCACGTGATCCCTGCCGTCCAGCGCGGCCATGGCCTGCGCCGTCCGGAACAGCGCCATGGTGGCGCGGGGACTGGCCCCCAGCAGCAAGTGCCGGGTCTCGCGGGTAGCACCGGTAAGGTCCACCATGTAGCGACGCACCTGGTCATGAACGTACACCTTGCGCACGAAATGCTGTAACACACTGATTTCGGCTATGTCCAATACGGGCCGCAGCGTTTCGATGGGGTGGCGGAGTTCCGTGCGGCGTAAAATCTCCAGCTCGTGCCGCGGCGTGGGGTATCCTATGTTCAGCCGCATGAGGAAACGATCGAGCTGTGCTTCCGGCAGGGGGAATGTACCTTCGTGCTCAATGGGATTCTGGGTTGCCACTACCAAGAATGGATCTGGCAAGGCGATTGTCTCCGTATCCACCGTGACCTGCCGTTCGGCCATGCATTCCAGAAGGCTGGCCTGCGCCCGTGGCGTTGCCCGGTTGATCTCATCCGCCAATAGGATGTTGGTGAAAATGGGGCCAGGCCGAAATTCGAAATCCGCCGTCTTCTGATTGAACACCGCCACGCCGGTCACATCCCCCGGCAGCAAGTCAGGAGTGCACTGGACGCGCCGGAACGTGCCGCCAATTGACAGCGCAAGTGAACGCGCCAGCAGGGTCTTGGCCACTCCCGGAACATCCTCGAACAAGACGTGTCCATTGGCGAACAGTGCGGCCAGCAGCAGTCGCAGCACGTCGGTCTTGCCAACCACCACCAGCTCTATATTGTCCAGCAGGGTCCGTGTCTTGGATTCAAATTCAGTCACATCGATTCCTTTCAGACCGTATCGTCCGAGACGTCCGTGTCGTACCGCCGCCGGAGCGGAGCCAGTCGCAATGGATTGGGATTGCCCACCATCCTGTCGTAGAACCTGGAGAAGATGAAGACCATTATTCCACCCAGTACGGAGGTGGCGTTCGTGGTTGTTTCCAGCGAGAGCTGATTGATGGCATAGGTCTGGAAAATGCATGCCCCGAGCACCGCCATGAAGAAGATGAGCTTGACCAGGGTGGATGGTGGTTCGGTACTCATGGAACGATGCTGCTCCAGAAGCATGAGAGCGGTGCTGAAATCACGCGGCTGTTTGAAACCGTAAAGAATGCGGCAGGGAACTGCGGAGAACACATTTCCATAGATGGCGATTTCCTTCTCGGAATGGTCGGCCAGAATTCGCGGCAGATTGATCCAGGTGGCCAGCGCCAGTGGCTCTCTGTACCCCTCGTGGAGAACGGCGTAATGACGGTGCCGATGGAAAAGGGAGAAGATCAGACGGGCGGTTAAAAACGTCAGCATCGTGCCGGCAACGCAATTGAGCACTCCAATGCCGGTCTGGATTGTTGACCCTTCCCCAAGATACCCAAAACTGTGTAACCACCAATGGAGCAGCAGATAGAGAAGCGGGATGAGGGTGACCACGAGACTCGGCCATCGGTACCCCTGTTCACGCCATGGATCGAGATGTTGGACGGCGGTGAACGCGGCTTCCGGCGGCGGCCATTGCACCAGCTTCTCCTCACTCTGGATGGCACTGACCGCTGCCAGGACCACGCCGAGCCCGGCGCTGCAGGTGAGGAGCAGGGCGTGGAGCCAGACCGCACCCAGGGAAATGGTCAGATCGCGCACCAGCAGGGGCTGCAGCAGTACCAGCAGGATTCCCAGCAGTACCACCTTGGCTAACGTGCCGAGGCGGGACCGCGGCGCCCGTTCCTGTTGCTGGTCCGTTTCAGGCGAGCGGAACCGGATCGTGACCACTCCCGCCGGCTCGCCCGTCGGCTGCAAGGTCATATGCAGATCGATGGGGCGGCCGGGATTGATGGCGGGCAGGCGCGCCCTGATGACCCTGGTGAAATATTTCAGCGCCCGGTATTCGCAGACGGAGTCAGGAGTGTCCGCCTGGTACATGAGCAGGATGTTTTCCGCGAAACCGTACATCTGCACGGGACCTTCCCGCCACTGTACACCACAGGCGTTCAGCGCGCTTTTGACCAGCTTTCCGTCCAGTGCAATGCCGGCGGCATCCCTGCCCAGCAGGAACAGACAATGTCGATCGGCGATCTTGCGTTCAAATTGGAACAGTTCGAAACGGACTGCCGCCAGGTGACGTTCAGCTATCGCGGTGAAACCGGCCTCATCCAATCCCATGACGGCAAGATGATCGCGGGACAGGTACAACAGGTGATCAGGGCACTCCCGAGCGGCGATCACGGCGTATCCGTCCCGCTGGTCCGCCGCCGGCTCCATCTGCTGAGTCAACGTTTGCAGGAACGAGACGGAGCGCACCTTGCGGCAGGCATGCGCCGCGGCGCCGCATTGGCACTGCTCCAGCGAGATCTGCTCGGTGTGCATGTCAAGGGAATTGCGTACCAGCAGCACCACGTGATCCATGTCGCTGGAATCTGGATCGATTCTGTCCACCAGTTCGTCGAGCTGAATGCGCACACTGTCGTCGGGATCATCCTTCCAGATGATCAGCTCGGCACCCTCCGCCCGTATGCGGTAATCATCCGGCAGCTTTCTCTGAAATGCAGCGAGATACGGCTTGTAATGCTCTTCAGTCATGGCTGGATTCTGCTCCCGGCGTTGTCTTCGCCGTCTCTGCAAGAGTTGCCGCCACCAGTGGGTCGCCGCAGAAGCGCAACGGGGCGAGTATGGCGGCAGCCTGTTCAGGATATCGCGCCTTGACGTGAATGACCAGATTCCGCATGAAACCGCTCCATCGTGCCCGGAACAGCGAAGTGTCCTGGAAGAATCGCCGGAAGCCCGATGGGGTGAGGCATGCCAGTTGACTCACGTCTGGCAGTGACCGGGGCATGAGTTCCCCGATGTCGAGATCATTCGTGATCCTGTTCCAGGGACAGATGGACTGGCAACGGTCGCACCCGAAAAACATATCCCCGAAAAACGGGTGAAATTCAGATGGGATACAACCGCGATGCTCGATTGTCAGGTAGGACAGGCAGCGATCGGCAGCCAGCCCCTCATCCGACAGGGCGCCGGTGGGGCAAGCTTCAATGCAGGCGCGGCAGTCACCGCAGCGGTCCGGCAGCACCTGGTCAGGCGGCACCTCCCAGTCGATCAGCAGTTCACCCAGTACAATGAAGGAACCCCAATCGGGCGTGATCAGATTGGTGTTGCGTCCAATCCACCCGAGCCCGGCCCGCCGCGCCATGCTGCGTTCCAGAAGCGGCGCCGTATCCACGCAGGCGCGCCAGTGCAACGGCGCCATCCTGCTCAACCGGTCCGCCAGATCGGTCAGTCGGTCCTTCATCACCAGGTGATAATCACGCCCCCTGGCGTGCCTGCTCACCCATCGTCCCGTATCGATGGGATCAGTATGTATGTAACTCATGGCCACCACTACCGCTGTCGCCGCTCCGGGCAGCAGTCTGCGAGGATCGGCGCGGATTTCCTGGTTGCGCTCGAGATAGGTCATCCCGCCATGCCTGCCGGCATCGAGCCAGGCCTTGAAACGCTTCATATCAGGTTCCAGGTCCAGACCGGCGATGCCACAGGCCTGGAAACCGGCCATACCTGCGGCTTCCTTGATCAGATTCGGCTGTATGGTTGTTCGTACCATGAGTGCTTCCGGTCCTCACACCTGTGTATCATTTATAGCAGCCGATGCGGCAATTGTCCTCCCTTCGGACGGTGTGATCCCTTCCGACTGGCTCTTCGGTGCGGATCTCATTTCGTGATGCAAGCCGAACCATTCAGAGTCGACCGTGACCGGGATCGGGCGTCGGAACTTCCGGCAGACCTGTCCGTCTTCCCCCTGGTGTGAATCAGGGACGTTCGCGAACGGTGGCGCGATGGTCCCTGATGACGCCCAGGGTATGACTTTCGACAGTCGAGTCCAACAAGTCCTTCAGGCACCCTTCAGCGACGATTCGACCACCCTGCCTGGCAGCTTCCGGACCGAGATCGATCAGGTGGTCGCATCCTGCTATGAAATCCAGGTCATGTTCGACTACTACCACCGTGTTGCCACGGTTCACCAGGGTTCTCAGGACACCCAGCAGGCGTCTGACGTCTGCCATGTGAAGTCCGGTGGTGGGTTCATCCAGAAGGAAGAGGGTATGAGCCGAGGATCTCCCGCCCAGTTCCGCGGCGAGTTTCACGCGTTGCGCCTCCCCGCCGGAGAGCGTGTTGGACTCTTGTCCCACCTGCAGATATCCCAATCCTATATCGGTGAGCACCTGGAGCGGGCCGGCGATGCGAGCATGCTCCGCAAAGAAATCCAGGGCTTCCTCGATGGTCATGGCGAGGACGTCCGCAATTGATCGCCCGCGTCGCCGGGCGTCCAGGATTTCCTTGCGGTATCTCGCTCCGTTGCATGTCTCACAAGGAATGTATACGTCCGGCAGAAAGCGCATTTCGATCTTGATTTTTCCCTGTCCTTCGCAGGCATCACAACGCCCACCTTTGACATTGAAAGAGAAATGACTCGCGGAATAGCCGCGTATGCGGGACTGGGGAAGATTGGCGAACACTTTCCTGATGGCATCGAAACAGCCGACATAGGTGGCTGGATTGGACCTCGGCGTGCGGCCGATGGGAGATTGATCCACCAGCAGTAGCCGGTCGAGCTGCTTGTAGCCCGTGATGCCGGTGGCATGTTGCGGCGTCGATCTGTCGCCTCGTATCAGCCCGGGTATATTCCGGTTGAGGACATCCAGCAGGAGCGAACTCTTGCCTGAGCCCGAAACGCCGGTGATCGCCGTCAGTCGTTGCAATGGGATGCGCACATCGATGTGCTGCAGGTTGTGGGCATGAGCGCCGTGAATTTCGAGCCAACGGTCCGGCGCTTCATGGCACACCGGTGGGGGAACCGGAGGAGTGCGCAGGCATGCTCCGGTGATCGATTCGGCCGTGTGCATCACCTGTTCCGGTGTCCCCACCGCCACCACCCTGCCTCCGCCGCTGCCGCCGCCGGGGCCGAGATCGACCACCAGGTCGGCATGCCGTATTGTCGCCTCGTCGTGTTCCACGATAACCACCGAATTACCCTGCGCCGCAAGTCTCCCAAGGGTGTTGAGCAGGCGTAGATGGTCCCGCCGGTGAAGTCCTATGGTTGGTTCATCGAGGACGTACAGCACGCCTCGCAGATCGCTGCTGAGCTGCGCCGACAGCCTCGTGCGCTGGATTTCTCCGCCGGAGAGAGTGTCCATGCCTCGCGCCAGTGTCAGGTAACCGAGTCCAACCTCCCGCATGAAGGAAAGCCGGGCGGTGATCTCCGGGATGATGTCGCGAGCCAGTCTGGCTTCTCGTCCGGTAAGTTGAACCATTGACCAGAATTCCAGTGCTTCATCGATGCTCATGCCAAGCAGTTCGCGCACGGTGTGACCCGCGGCTTGAACCGCCAGCGCCCTGGCATTCAATCGCAATCCTCCGCAATCGGGGCAGGCCGTGCGTTCGATGAACTCATCCAATCCCCCCACCGCTTGATTTCTATAGCCATCAGCGGCCAATCGCAGCAGGATGGCGGCGAGACCCTCGAAACCGGCATCCTGTGATGTTTTCCCTGCGATCCCGGACAGGAACAGGGAGCGCCAGGCAGGTGGCCATGATGCAATGGGCCGGGTGCTGTCGATGCCGAGTCGGGCGGCTTCCTTGAGCACCCCCCGGCGGATGGCGCGCGGGAATGTCTTGAGCTGAAGCGGCGGGCAGCCGCCTTCCTCGAGGCTGGGCGCACTCCGCGGCAGTGCCAGGTCCTCCATGACGTTGGGAGTCGTGCCCAGGCCGTCGCAACTCGGGCAACGACCGGCGGCGGCATTGAAGGAGAAGCTCCTGGGCTCCAGGGGAGGATATCCTATGCCGCAGCGCAGGCAATGCTCGGCGGTGGTCATCTCCATCCGTTCGCCGGTGGCGGGAATCACCCAGAGATGATCGTCACCCAGGTCAAGGCATCGTCGCAATTCTCGTATCATGACGCGGCGATCCATGGTGCCGGGGATGAAACGGGCTGTCTCACCTCCGACATCATGTATCCCATATCGCTCCAGCTCCGGGAGGCTGGTGGCGGGATAGAACCGTCCGTCTGCGAATATCCGCGTGCAGCCCTGCGCCGCCATGCTGCGCATTGCTTCCTTGTGATAGCCCTTACGGCCGACTACCGCCGGGGCAACGAGGGACACCTCTTCCCGGTCGGGGCGCCGCACGATGGTTTCCGCCATCTCCTCGATGCTCAGCGGCGTCAGTTTCTCACCACAACGCTCACAGTGCTGGGTGCCGGTCCGGGCGAACAGCAGACGAAGGAAATCCATCACCTCGCTTATGGTGCCCACCGTTGAACGGGCGCTACCGCGCGCCAGACGTTGTTCGATCGCCACCGCCGGCGGCAGACCCAGAATGGCATCCACCACGGGCCTGCGAAGTTGTCTGATGAACCGCCTGGCGTACGTGGAAAGGCTTTCAATGTACCGCCGTTGGCCTTCTGCGAAGAGGATGTCATGCGCCAATGTCGATTTTCCTGATCCCGACAAACCGGTGATAACGATCATCTTGCCGTGGGGAAGGCGAAGATCGATATTTTTGAGGTTGTGTTCGCGCGCTCCGCGGATCACCATTTCATCAGTCGCATCTACCCGGGCCGGCTCCGGCGCTTCCGTCAGACCGATTTCCCCCCTGAGTGCCGCCGCTGTGAGAGACCCTTGGGCGGTAAACGCGTTTTCCAGCGGCCCCTCGAACACTATTCGACCGCCCGCCGCGCCTCCCTCGGGACCGAGGTCGACAAGGTAGTCGGCGAACCGGATGAAATCCAGGTTGTGTTCGATGACGATGACCGCGTTACCGGCATCAAGCAGGTGGTCGAGGGCGTTCACCAGCATGGTTATGTCGGCTGGATGCAGCCCGGTGGTGGGTTCATCCAGCAGGTACAACGTTCTCCGAATCCCGCCTTGCTGGAGATGCAATGCCAGCTTCAGGCGCTGGGTCTCACCGGCCGACAACGCTCCCAGGGGTTGGCCAAGCTGCAGATATCCCAGACCCAACCGGATCATGAGGTCGAGCCTGTCAACCAGGTCCCGCGCGCCGGCGAATTTCTCCCGGGCTTCACAAGCGGTCAGTTCCAGGACATCCGCGATGGACAGCCCATCCTTCCTGACTTCCAGGATTTCATCCCTGAACCGGCGGCCCTTGCATTCCGGACAGCGGATCATGACATCCGCGAGAAATTGCATCTCGATGATCTCGTAGCCCTGTCCGTTGCAGGTCGGACATCTGCCGGCAGGGGAGTTGAAGGAGAAATGGCTGGCGCTGAAGCCTCTTTTCCGGGCACCCGCGGTTGCCGCAAAGCGTTTCCTGATGGGATCCAGCAGCTTGAGGATGGAAGCGGGAGTGGCTCGCGAGTTGGTGGATGGCGGCGCACCGTCGATGAGGCGGACTGCTTCCAGTTTTCCATGTATCTCTATCCCATCCATGGCGGGTGGTGCAGCGAATCGTTCTCCCAGTCGGTACTGGACAGCGGGGTAGAGGAGATCCTCCACGAGCGTGCTCTTCCCCGAACCGGAAACACCCGTGATACAGACCAGTGATCCCAGAGGGAAGGTGACGTCAAGGTGTTGGAGGTTGTGCATGGAGGCATTGCGAAGGGAGATAGCGCCCCAGGTTCGCCGCTGGTGACGTCGGGTTGTCTCGGCTTCATCGCCGCGGAAGTGGCGGCCGGTGACAGTGGTGGCGCCGGCCAGTTGAGCCGGAGTGCCCTGGAAGACGATCTCGCCACCCTTTTCACCAGCTCCTGGTCCTAGATCGATCACTCGGTCGGCGGCCCGGATAACGGCTGGATCGTGCTCTACCACTACCACCGTGTTGCCGGCGGCTCGCAGGCGTCTGAGAATGGCATTGAGGCGCCCGATGTCCCGGGCATGCAGTCCGGCGCTTGGTTCGTCCAGTACGAACAGGGTGTTTGTAAGGGCAGTGCCCAGGGCGGTGGTGAGATTGACGCGCTGTACTTCGCCTCCCGAAAGGGTTCGTGAGGGGCGCTCCAGAGTGAGATATCCGAGCCCGATCTCGCGCAGGTAGCCAAGACGGGTGATCAGTTCATCCCGCACCACCGCGGCGGCCTGGTCGCGGTCCACGACTGTCAACCCGGTGATGAAGGCTTCCAGGTCATCCAGCGACATACCGCGAAGCTCGTTGATGGGTTTACCCTGCAACCGGTAGAGGATGGCTTCCGGTCGCATCCGCGACCCTTTGCACACAGGGCAGGTGAACTGGCTTCGATACCTGGACAGGAACACCCGTACGTGCATTTTGTAGCGGTACTGTTCCAGCCAGTTGAAGAATCCCACCACACCGAACCAGCGGTGGTCGCCGTGGAAAACCGCGTGTCGAGCCTGGGCGGGGAGTCGTTCGTACGGTACATCCGTCGGAATGCCGGCCGCGGTGCAGTAGTTCAGCAGTTCCTCGAAGGTCGGCCGTGCCGTGGCCGTGGTCCATGGCTTGATGGCTCCCGCGGCGATGGAAAGGCGGGGATCGGGCACCACCTTGTGCTCGTCGATTCGCAGCACCGCGCCGAATCCCTCGCATTCCGGACATGCGCCGGCCGGACTGTTGAAGGAGAACAGATTGGGGGATGAGTCGCCGTAGGTGATGTCACAGTTGGGACAGACAAGTCCGCGCCGGAACGCATGGCGGTCGCCGTCCGGTCCGATGAGGACAAGGCGGTCGTCGCCCAGGCGGTACGACTGATCCACCGCATCGGTGAAGCGCTCCGGTTCACATGTTTCCGGCAGCCGATCCATGATGACCAGGTCCGGCGGCTCCCCCTCGGGCAGGTCTTCCAGCCTGATGACATCATCACCGGCAAGACACCGCACCAGTCCGGCGCTTAGCAGAAATTCCCGGCGCGCAGCGGGTTCACCGGCGGTAAATGGGAACGCCACCAGCCAGGGACCGGTGGCCTGCGTCCGCCACCAGCGATGCAGATCCTCGGCGGTGGTGGGACGCACCGGCGCGCCGCATGATCCACAGTGCAGCACCGACAGGTGATGGAAGAGCAGCTTGAGATAGTCTTCCAGTTCGGCCACCGTGCCCACAGTGGACCGGGAGCTGAGTATCCGGTTGACCCGCTCGATGGCGATTGCCGGCAGGATCCCCTCGATCCGGTCCACATCCGGCCGATCCTCGCGGCCGAGAAACTGCCTGATGTAAGGGGAAAAACTCTCCACGTAGCGACGCTGCCCCTCGGCATACAACGTGGAAAGCGCCAGCGATGATTTACCCGAACCGCTCACGCCGGTGATCACGGTGAGTTCACCGAGATTGATTTCCAGATCGATGTTCTTGAGATTGTGCTGGCGAGCCCCGACTATCCTGATGATGCCTTTCATTCGTACTCCGGTCGCGCCATGCCGGCGGAGAAGTAAACATAGTGGGAGGGGTGAAGCGCGTCAAATGAATACGGTTTTATCGGGACTCCTGCCCGGACTATACTGTAGCCGGTATAGTAATTGATTGCGCAAGGGGGCAACGATGGTCGTCATCAGGAACTTCCGTGATGTGGAGGCAAAACCCTCCCTTGAAGGGGTCACCATGCGAGTGGTCATCGGTCCGGACCAGGGTGCGCCTGTGTTCAACCTGCGGGTGTTCGAGGTGCAGCCGGGAGCAGCCACGCCGCATCATGCCCACTGGTGGGAGCATGAAGTGTTCGTGCTGGACGGGACCGGTGTGGTCAACACCCCCGATGGTGACCAGCCTATTGCAGCGGGGAAGGCCGTCTTCGTAGGGCGGAAAGAAATGCATCACTTCAAGAATACCGGTGACTCGGTGTTGCGCTTCATCTGCCTGGTGCCGCAGGAATGGCTGGAAGGGGTTCCAACGCCGTAATCCCAGGATCCCGGCGGGTCCGTATCGGCGAATAGCCAGTCACCGCGGGCAATGACGGTCTTTTGCACAGGGCCGCTTGGGCGAACAACCGCTGGCGGGTTTTCGGCACATTGCGCCGTACGACAAGGGAGTGAGTGCAGCGGATACATCGAAATCGTTCGGATCGGAGTGATCGAACCAATTGATCGTTTATCGGGGAATGGGGATACACCAGGAGCCGCGGCCGCCGCGGCTCCTGAAATGATTCGATTGATTCCGGGTCAGCTTCGATAGCCGTCAACGAACATGATGGGCGTCATGCCGCCGCCTTTGTGGACATTGATGACCGGGCTGTCTGATGAACGCACCACGCCGCCTGTGTAAATGCCTCCGTAACAGTAGAAGTTGACATTGATTTTCTTCTTTTCGAAGGAGAGCTTGCCGTCGTGGAATACCGGAAGTTCTTCTTCGGGAATGGCAACGGCTTCCTGTACCACGAATTTGCCCTTGGGCGCACATGCCTTGTTCACCCACTGGTCCCATTCGGCGGAAGATGTGGCCCAACCGACGATGACGTCCTTGCCGCCGTATTGGTCGATGGGCTTCAGGACAAACATGTCCTTGTTTTTCCCCACGTACTCGAACAGGTCGATGGTCATGCCCCTGAAATCCGTCTTGGTTTTCTCGAAGACGCGGGTCCATGGTAAATACTCGCGGATCACGCGCTGTTCCTCGGTGGTGAACATCTTCAGGATTTCCGGGCGCTGCAGCACGGCGAAAAGGGACTTATTGGCGGCGAGGGTGGAGGAGAGCGGGTTCACCAAGCATGCCTTGCGGTCGCGCAGGGCGGCGATGATCGGCTTGATGCCGTCCATGTGATGGATCCAATCGCCGATCCAGCCACGGCGGTAGATTACTTCAGGCTCCATTCCGGTGGGTGTGCGCAGATGACCGTTCTCATAAGTCCATTCGGTGGTACCGCAGAATTCCGCAGTGAAACCGAGGGTCTTCAACCAGGCTACGATGGCATGGAATTCCGGGGTAGTGCCGCCACCGGCCCCGGCGCTGATGCAGATGCTGGGGAAGTCCTTTTTGCCTCCCCACTCCTTGTAGCAGGTGAGGAGCATCCGCAGGATCTGCCACATGATGAGGTCTCGTCCCACGGTGAATTTACGGCACAATTCGGCGAACACGTCCGACTGTTGAATGAGGTCTCCCTGCACGTCCGAATACATGGGGCCGCCGGGACTGTCAGCGTTGAACTCGATGTACATCAGCTTGTCGTCTGTCATGAAGGCGTCGTTGCGGGTGATCTGGACGCGCTGGTGATAACCCACCGGCACATCGGCCAGTTCGGTTTCCTCAGGTGAAAGGTAGAACATCGCCTTCGACGAGTCGTCATGGTAGTAGACCTCGGCGATCTTGTTCATGACCCGCATCAGTACCTCGGTGGTGTAGCGGATCTCGGGCATCCGGGCACCGTCGATGAAATAGGGTTTTACATACAAGGGCATTGGACCGCTTCCGAAGGTGCAGCCCTTGTCGTTCATACCCGCGGTGAGTGCCTGGTAGACACTGAAGGGATCGGGGTGCTTCTCGAGTATCCGGCGGAATTCAGCGTTTATGGCCTTGACTAATGTTGACATGAAGACTCCTTTCACGGTGGAACATGGATGTCACGGCGCGAGCGCGGCCGGCTCGGACCGGTAACAAGCAAAAAAGTATAGCGCAGACCGGCGGGGGTTTCCAGATGTAAGGCGTCGATGATTCAGGGAAGGGGGAAGGTGGACGGGGTGGACAATAAACCACGCGGAGGAAACCAAGCCGACAGATTCGCGGAGTTCATCCGGTACACGGTGGCCGCTCTTTCCATGCGCTATTCGGAATAGCAGAACCAGGCCACGTCCACCTTGCTGAGCAGGTCGAAAGAGGCATGCTCGGTGAGCACCGCATAGAAGGCCAGATCGTCAGCGGCGCCGGCACCCATCGGCCAGGTGAAGTCCAACACGGTGTTCGACCCGGCGCCGGCCGGGATTGACAGGATTTCCGCTTGCAGGTCCTGGGTCCACGAAGGATGGAAAAAATACACGCCATACACATCCAGCACACAGTACAGATCGCCGTCCGTCACCGGCAGCGGATTGCCGGTTCTGACCTCGAGAACGAAATGGTTGTCGGGACGGAAGCACTGCGGCTGTTCCTTCGTCAGAACCAGGTCGAGTTCCAGAGGACCGGGTGCGGCGTAATGATGATATCCCTGATCGACCTGCCCGGTGTCGCGGCTGTCGCCGCTGCTGGTGGTCAGTTGGTCGAGACACCATTCGGCGCTTGTCGAGCTGAGGCAGATGGCGTATGCGGCCAGGTGGCCGGCATCGATGCAGGGGCTGTCAGCCGGCTGTCCGGCGGTGACATGGCTGAGGTAATAGTCACCGCCTGGTCCCGAAACGAAGCGCGGATCGCCGGACAGATTACCCGCGCCCGGGTAGCCACCGGTGACGGTGGAATGATCCACAGCCGGCGTGCCGGACATGATGTAGATGTCCTCCGGTTCATTTCCCCATAGAATACAGCCACTGAAGACGGGATCTGAGATGGTGACGAAGACGCCGCCTCCGTATGTGTCGGCTTCATTACCGGTGATGGTGCAGTTGACGATGCGCGGACAGGAGGGATCGTCGATCTGTCCGCAATCGATGCCTCCACCCCTGAAACTGGCGTAGTTGCCGGCGATCAGGCTATTGACGATTTCCGGTGAGGCGCCCCAAAGGAAAATGGCGGCGCCGTTGCCGGCCTCGTTCCCGGTGAACCGGCAGTCGGCGATGGTGGGCGAGGCAAACTCGCAACTGATGGCGCCCCCCACATTGGCGAACCCTTCCCTGATGGTGATGCCGCGTACCACCGATGCGCTTGTTTCATTGTTGTGAAACCAGAACGCCCGGCCATTGCCATCGCAATCAATAACACAACTGGCTGGTCCTCTCTCGGACAGCAACGTGACAGCCTTGCCCTCGAAGGACAGATCGATGTTGCCCTGGCCCCGGTAGGTGCCGGGGGCAAGCAGTACGGCATCGCCGGACGTGGCGGCATCGAGGCCGGCCTGAATGGTTGGCTCATCCAGCGGAACACGGATGACCGCGGCTTGCGCCGCGCCTGCCGGACACATGACCAGTGCGAGTATGGCGAACCACTTCATCTCATTCCTCCTGTATGAAGAAAATGTACCAGATCCGAGGGGCGGGCTCCAGCAGAACGAGTGTGATCAGAGAATGCCGGTGAGATATTTCCTGATGTTTTCCCGGATCGGCATGAAGTATGCGTGATGGCCGCGGGTGTCGATGAATTCCAGCACCAACGAGGCGAATGAACGATTCCATTCCAGAGTGGGGGAGAAGTCCTTCGGGAAAATGACACTGTTCTTGGTCTCCCAGTAAAGCCGCGATTCCGGAGAGAGCACCGGCGAAACACCCCAGAATACGGGCACATCCGCCAGCAGTTCGGCGTAAATCTCCATGAGCCGGATGTCATAGAACGGCTGGGTGAAAAAGCCGTCGGCACCTGCGTCCAACTTCATTTTATTATAGAGCAGCTCGCGGCGGATACTGTCACGATAGGGATCGGTGCCGGCATAGACCTTGAGGTGCGGCAGTTCCTGTTTGAGTTTTCTGATCACGCTGATGGTGGTGGATGGGTACACGGGTCTCGAGAAATCCCGCGGGGCGTCGCCGCCGATCACCAGGACTTCCCTGATGCCATACTCGATGAGTTCCCTCGTCATTGCCAGTGGTTCATCGGGATTCACTCCGATGGCGCGTATGTGGGGGATCGAGTTGGCAAAAAAGCGGCAGGAATACTGACAAGCTT
>JAFGDC010000304.1 GCA_016932295.1 candidate division CSSED10-310 bacterium | reverse complement strand
TGATTGCCACCGGCGGATTGGCGGGAATCTTCCGGGGTGAATCAGAGCAGATCGAGGTGTTCGATCCCGATCTGACCATCAAGGGGTTGTACCAAATGCATCGACGAGGAAGATGAACCTTGCCCCGGCTGCCGCCGGCAACGATCCTCGAACGGTCTGTTCCGACAGAACAGAGGATGCGGGCGGCGGCGATGGTCAACTCTCGAAACCGAACTCCCAGATGCCGATTTCTCCTATGACCCTGGTCAAGCCGGTGTCGGTGATGGCGGCCAGAAAACGTAATCCATCGGCGTAACCGCCACCCGGCGGGAACAGGAATTCCTGCAGCAGGTTCCGTCCACGGACGCTGAAGGGAGGCAAGGCGAGGGACTCGTAGGTCACGTCCTCCGTCCACAGCGGCCACCAAAAATAAACGCCGTACACATCCAGTGCGGCCAGGAGCAATCCGTTTACTCCGGTGTCGGAGGGGTTGGCCAGGATTGCATCCAGCCAGCACAGCTCCCCAGTGGTGAACCATGTGTCCGGCATGATGAGGAGGACACCCAGGTCATAAGGGATGGGGGTCGGCGTCGGTTGATGGGTGGGGGTGGGTGATATCTCGGGAGTGGCGGTGGGCGTGGGAGTCAGTATGATGTTCGGGCAGACGTGGGCGAAGCAGAAGAAATCCGTGCCCGCCAACGGCGGGTTGAACTCGACCGCGCCTCCCATCACGAAGGGGAAATCGACCGGCGCTCCAGCCGCTGCGAACATCACCCTCGAGGGTAATGGCGGTTGCCCGAGCCATTGGTTGTCGGTTCGGTCATAGAGCAGGCATGAATCGAGGATGTTTCCCACTGGATAACCGTTCGTTCCGCCGCCAAGCCAGAAGGGTCTCTCCGGCCACGGCAGCACGGCCGCTGCTGCCGCCGCACGCGGTTCCGGCAATTCGCTGAATTCCGTCGGATCCTGATACCACGCATTCTGTTCCGGATTATAGAATTCGGTACCGGCGAGCACGTTACCGGCGCCGTCGATCCCCCCTGCGACAAAGATCCTGGTGCCATCCGTCCAGGCCATCGCACGGCGCCTGGGTATGGTCATATCCGCCAAACGCAGCCATTCACCCGTGCTGATGTCATACTCCCAACATGATTTCAGGGTCAGGCCGCCGGATCGTCCGCCCAGGCGGTACAATGCACCCTGCATGCCGGTGAGCGCATATTCCGATGCTGAAGGAACCATTTCCGGCATCGGTTCGGTTTCCCAGCAGTCTCCTGTGGGATCATAGAAATACAGATAATGATTCTGTTCATCGCCTGGAGAAATCAGGCATCCGTTCAGCACCGTGCAGGTTACGGCGCGCAAGCCGGGAGGTGGCAGCGGAGCACCGCTGCGCCAGGTGCCGGTCGTCGTATTGTAGATATCCGTCTCGCGTACCATGGCGCGGGTTTGATCATTCCAACCGCCCGTGACGATGAGTTCATTCCGCCAAGCTCCTGCCAGGGGATCGAGCCGCGCGTGGGGAAGCTGATCCTCCTGCCATGAATAAAGCGTCGCCGCCGCCGTCACTTCCGTGGCGGCGGTGAGCGCCGGATGCGTGCCGGCATGACTGGTGATATGCATCGATGCCATTGTGAAGAAAACCGGGCCGGGCGGCGGGGAAAGTGAGACCTGGAAGGTTGCCGAACCGGGAAAAGGTATCGGGCCGATCTGTCCAGGTCCGTTCATGGTCCATTCTCCATCATAGGAGAGGAGAAAAGTATCGGGTATGCCGGTGAAATTGAACAGCTCAACTGTCACGAAAGCGGTTTCCGGGCAGGTCCATAGCTCAATTTCCGGCGGCCGGCTGAACATCGCTTCCGGCAGCGGCTGGCACATGACAGAGGCGATCCTCTCCAGTACCATGGCGCGATCCAAGATGTCCGATACAGCCTCCAATGGCCATGCCAGAAAGAGGCTGGAGCCCTGCCCGTCGCTGAAATAAACGGCATTCGGGGACCCGTTCACGACGAAATCGAAGGCTGCCTCGGCGGCTGGCCCCGGCAGAACCCGATCCGGCCAGATACCCGGGAAGCCCGCCGGCGCTTGCAGGTGGAATGGTCCCAATCCCCCACCGATCGATGAGCCGCCGCTGCCGGTGATATCCGTTTCCGGAACATCGGCGAGGAATCCATCGGTATGGAGAAATTCCCTGGTGAAGTCTCGCCAACCAGGATCGTTCAGCAGATCCTGGCTGCTTACCACCAGGTTGCCGCCGATTCGAAGATAGGCTTCCAGGAGTTCGCGCGTTTGCTGTTCGAATGGCGCCGAACGTGCTCCCGAGAAGTAGATGACCAGCCTGCGCAAGGCAAGCATGTCCAGTGTCGGTACGCTGCCGGCGGTACTCAGAATCTCAACATCGGTTGCGTTGAGCAGAGCCAGCGCCGACTGGTAAAAAGTCGCGACGTCCGGTGTGTCGCCGTCGTCATCCAGCAGCAGGATTGGGCAGGTCAGGGGCGGTGGAGTGGTGGTCATGGTGGGTGTGGGTGTCATGACAGGCGAACCAGCGGGAGTTGGACTCGGAACCTGGGCGAGGGCCAGGCATTCGACCGCCATGCCCGGCTCCGGCTCGCCGCCGAACGCCGCCAGGACCAGGGATGCTACCGTGCCAGCCGCCATCCCATACCGCCCGACTGTCATGCCTGGACCGGGAAGCCAAAGATCGAGCGCTGTATCATACATTTCTGATGAAGTGAGCGGGGTCCATCCCTGGGCGCCACCGAACACGATTATTCGGTTGTTGGTGGTTATGATGCCGGCGGAATGCCGGCCGATATTCAATGGCGCCGCCATGTCCCAGGTGTGGGTTGGGAGGTGGTACCGTTCCACCCTGGTCAACTGTGGCCACCCTCCAATCACATAAATGTAATCCCCCGCGACGACCGCGACGGCGCCATGGCGCGCTCCCGCCGGCATCGTGGTATGAACGTGCCATTCCTCCGCGCCGAGATCATACGCCAGAACGTTGTTGGTGGCTGATTGACCGGTATACCCTCCGAAAAGGTAGATGACATTATCAAGCGAGGCCACCGCACTGTTGGCGAGTGCGTCCGGCATGGCCGCCGGCAGGGCTGACCAGGAATTCCGGGAGATCTGGTAGCGCTCGGCTGTGGAACAGGTGGCGAATCCATCATATCCGCCAAACAGGTACAGGTAATCGCTGCTGCTGATGGAGACTGCCGCGGCGCCGCTTCGGGCAAAGGAGAGACTGCTGAGGGTGAGCCACTGCCCGGAAACAGGATTGAAACGCAGCAGTTCATTGGTGGGGGTGTCACCGTCGGTCCCGCCGAAAATGTACAATGCGGTCCCGGTGGTGGCCCCGGCGCTTCCGTATCGAACGGGTGCGGGAGCATCGGCAAGGCGCTGCCAGGCTGCGCTACAGGATGTCCGGAGGGATGCCTGGGTGCTGCTTGCCGGCGCGGAAACCGGCCACGCCGTGACCATGAGTTCATCGGAGTCGATAAAGGCGTGCGCGCTTGCTGGTACGGTAATGTCCACGGTGAACGGTTCGGCAGCGCCGGCGGCAATCGGCCCCAATTCCGTCGGTCCGAGGTGGGGCCAGTCTCCCGCATACTCGAGCAGGTAGGAATCCGCTACGGTGCTTGCATTGACAAGACTCAGGACGTGGGTGACCGTGCCTCCCGGCTGGCCGGTGCCGGTGGATTCCGCCGGGACCATGTTCAGTTGACCCTGGACCAGGGTCAGCAATTCATGAGCCGGCGGATTGATGACCGTCCCGTCGCTGCCGCCGAACAGGTGCAGTACGCCATCGTCACTGATCCCGGCGGCGCTGCATCGAGGCGGTGAGATGGCCGCCTCGTGGCGCACCCAGGAGCCAATCCCGGTGAAAAAAAACAGGGTTGCATCGTGGAAGGATTGCCAGTAGCCGCTGCCGCCGCCGATGCAGAACACGCCCACCGGTGTGGACAGCAGCACTGGTGACTGTCCGCCGCCGGCGGGAACATCGGCAAGGACGTTCCATGTGTCAAGGGTGAGATCGTATGAATAGAAGGCGGTGTAACCACGATAATCGCCGGTCACATACAACCGCTCATCGTGCGTGCAGGCAGCGCCGAAGACCAGCCCGGCTGCTGCCGGGAGCGGCGGGCGCGGACTCCATGCGTCCGATGTCGGAGAATATGAATAGCAGGGTGCGGAAGTCGGGAAACCGTCATCAATCGAACCTCCGGCCACGACGAATTCCCCTCCGACCGCGCCGCCGATCAGGCCGCCCCTGGCTTCCGGTAGAGGTTCACCCGATGTCCAAACGCCGGATGCGATGTCGTAGATCTGTATCTCCGCTGTTGCGGACCAGGGTGTGTCGAGATCCGTGAAGCCACCCGCGACATAGATACAATTGCCTATCAAGGCAACGGCGGCTCCGCATACGGGAATGGGAAGCGACGGTCCGGGAGTCAGCCAGGCCGTTGCCAGAGGATCATAACGCAGCATGGTTCCGGTTACCTGTCCTTGCGCGTTCACACCGCCGAGATAGTAATGGATACTCTCCCTTGCCACCGCGACATGCCAGTATCTGGCTTCGGCTCCGGCCGTCGGCGCGGGTTCCCAGAAGGTTCGGTCGCCATCACCGCGATCCGTCGGCCAGGCAGGGAGTCCTGCCTGCATTCGCTCCGGTCGTTCTGCTTGCAGCCACAGGCCGGCCGCTGGTGCGCAGGTTCCTGAAGCACCCACACAGACCACCGGCGCGGCGAAAGCGATCAGCAGGAGAATCGGGATGACGGAAATCAGGTATGGCCCGGGATTCGATGCGGCCATCCCCGTCTTCCGACCGGTCACATGCAACCACTCGTGCCGCGTGTACTTCAGCCGCATGACAACATCCTTTGATACATACCGGTTAGTGTATCGCTTCCATCCGGTTCCGGTCCATCTCTCCAGGGTGCCGTGAATCTGATGGCATGCACTTCGGGCTGGCACAAGAGGCTGGGCAGGATGTCAGTTGCTTGCGGTGGAATGAACCGGACCACTATTTACGTCCGCGCGATGCATCACGGACGGAAAAGCGCCGAACCAGGTCTGCCTTACCCAGGTATTAGCACGGCCGACGGCTGATCTCAATCCATCGGGGTGTCAGCGGCACATACCAGGAGGCGGGTCGCGTCCTTGAAAGATACCTGGATTTTCGTCTGACCTTTTTTGGCGACCACTTCACCGAGGCCGAACCGATCGTGGTTGATACAGTCGCCGATACCAAATGAATGACTGGTGTTGTAAGGAATGGCGGTTTCGGCGTTCAACTCTCGACCGCTGGTACCCGCCTTGGATTTCACCGTCGGCTTCCGAGCCTTGGTGGCCTTCTTTCCGAGCAACCGCCGCGGAATCCGGTAGGTATGCTCCCGATTGCAGGTGGAGCAACGAACTTTGTGAACCGTATTGTCCTTGTGGGCGACCACGATATGGTTCAGATCCAGTTTACAAAATGTACAGTATGCTTCGATGGGCTCGCCGACCGCCGGCGACTTGTTTGAAGTCGATCCTTGTTTCACGTCAGCACCTCCCCTCATAGGCGTGGGCGCTCACCATAACAGAAGTCTTCTAAAAAGCAAACCTGCGTCTGCATTCGTCCGATCGGGATGGCGGCTTGTCCATGGCTGAAGCCTTGATGGCAGCAGACCCGCCGGTAATTCAGCTTGTGTTACCGGTCAGATGCTGCGATTATACGTGCGTCCAGGTGGTCCTCGACGCAGTGGTGGCGATGCCGTGCCGGAAGAGAATGATGAGGCTGGTAGTATGAAGGTGTTGTACCTGACACCAAGTGTGAGAATGATGGGTGCGCGGGTGAGTCTCCGCGAACTGCTTGTCCGCATCCAATCGTATGGAATTGAGCCGGTTGTCGCCGCGCCGTTCGAAGGACCACTGACCGCCGATCTGAGAGCCCAGGGCGTGAGAGTCGCAATTATCCGCTACAGGAATTGGCGGAAGATGAAATACCTGTTCCTCCATCCCTTCTCACTGCGAAACCTTCGGCGACTGGCCGGGGAGGAACGCATCTCCATGGTGCACAGTAATGAATTCTGGGTCAATCCATTCGGCTACAGGATAGCGAAAGCATTGGGCGTGCCCTGTATCTGTCACTTCCGATGTTCACGGGGTTCCAACCTCATCCCTCCGAGCAAGCTGAAAAGCTACAGCCTGCACAAAGTGGATCGTGTCATCGCGATCTCTCGTTCTCAACTCAATGTATTGAGTTTTCTGGATTTGTACAGAGTGCCGATTACCGTGGTCTACAACGGCGTCGATACGAACCGCTTCACCCCGCCGGTCGACCGGATCGGGATGCGGCGGCGGCTGGGATTGGATCCAAGCCTTCCCACGCTTGGACTGATAGGGGTGATTTCACCCCACAAAGGCCAACTGGATTTCATCACCGCGATCAAGCAAGTTCGAGACGCTGGGCACCGCGTCAACGCCCTCATCGTAGGCTCCACGCGTGACTTCGACTACCTCCGGCAATGCCATGCGGCGGTCAGTGAATACGGCCTGGGCGACATGGTGACCTTCATGGATTACCGCAGCGATATAGAGAATGTCTTCCAGGCTCTGGACATGCATGTCACTCCGTCTTCGGAGGAAGCCTTCGGACGAGTCAATATCGAGGCCATGGCTTCGGGAGTGCCGGTGGTGGGATACTGGGTTGGCGGCATCCCCGAGGTGGTGACACACGGCAGGAATGGGCTTCTCATGAGCCGCGGTCAGAACCAGTTGGGAACCACCATCCTCCAGCTTCTCCAACAACCCGAGCGGCTTCGGGAAATGGGGGAGGCGGCCCGCATGGATGTCATCAAAAGGTTCAGCATGCTGGCGTATGTCGAAGGAGTGCTGAAGGTGTACCGGGAGGTGCTTGCGCAGGCTGGTTCACCATTATCCGCGGATCAGGTCGGGCACGATTCGGCGGCGGGCGACGAATAACCCGTTAGTGGCGTGCCGGCATTAGATCCGGAACGAATCGCCGCTTCCCCGGCACCTTTACGGGGAAACGGGGTGAACGCCGCGGGTGTCCAACGGATACCGCCTGCTGACAGGCGGGAACGCAATCAGGTTCCGCATCGTGATATGGCTCAAGGTCAGGAAAAAATCAAGGCTCGAGGTCGGGATGGAACCGATTGTCGCTACAGGTTGTTCGGACTGGGATCAGCGATGTGCGTGCACCAGCGGAAAAATTGTTTGCTGCGGGAACGCCCCACCCAGGCGTCGAGAACGCGCGCCAGTGTCTGTTCATCATCCTCAAGATCGCCGCGCAGGGCTGCTTCCACAAGCATGCCGGCGGCCATGGCGCCGGCCTTGAACGGATTCCCGGTGGCTCTGACTATCGCCGCCAGGATGGGGCTCTGAGGATATGACAGCCCGGCGTGCTGGAACCGGTTGCGTAAATTCTTTATGAGTTCCGGCCGGGGGAACGGGTGATCTGACAATTTCACCACATTCAGATTCTCTTTCTTCGGTAAATGCTCCGTCCCCGATACACCGGCAAACACCGCGATGAATCCGGCGGATTCAATCAGGTTCAGAATCTTCCCGATATCGATTATCCCCTCGGCACTGTCGAAGATGAACACCGCCCATTTCCGGCTGGTGAGGAATTTGATCTGGGAGTTGATGGCTTCCACCTGAGCGGCGCCGTCCATTTCACCCCATTTGTCCTCGAACCACGCTCGCACCGGCAGGCCACGCTCCCGGCAACGGTGCAGCGTGAACTTGAGCAGCGAACTCTTTCCTTCAAACGGCTGGCATCCCTTGAAATACAGGTGCGTCAGCGCATTTTTCTTGATGTACTTGTCCACATCGGTGCGCAGAATGTCTTCCAGGGCCGGTCGACGGATATAGCCCAGTCGGCTGTTCAGAATGCGCCCGTCAAACCGTTCCAGGTTCCGTTCCCGAAACCGATAGGCGAGACTCTTCAGAAACGCATCCAGGCCGGCATTGGCCGCCCTGATTTCATGCACGGCATCAAACGTGAACGGCAGTTCGAGCGCCTCCAGCGATGCTTCCACGGCTGCCTTCGATGGTCGTGCGATCCGCGGCCTGATGTCCTCGCCGGCCAACAGAATGCCGCCATCCAGCAACACATCCATCCATTCCGGACGGATCCCACTATCGAGTTGACCCTGCTCCGAAGCCAGGATGTCCAACGTCGTGATCAGATCCCTGGTGGAACTCCTCGAGATGCTGGCGCCGGCCATGCCATGTTGATCCTCAAGGTCATCCAATACCCCGTCGTACACTTCCTGAACCGATCCCAGATTGGCCTGCTCATCCACCACCACCAGGATGTTGACCTCGTTGAAACCGCAGTCGAATGAATCCCTGGCGATCTCACCAAATGCATAAACAGCCGTTACATGCTCAGTATGAGTCCGCAGTGCATCGACCATGGACGTGAGAATCGACGTCATCCGTTGGTCAGATATACCCGCGATCATCCTTTCATCTCCTCGACTCATGCGCCCGAAAATAGTATGCCTATCATTGCAGTTTGGCCTTTAGTATAACAGGACTAAACAATTTAGAATGAAAGAGTAACCGATTGTCACAATAAAGTCACTAAAAAAATGAAGATACCCCGATGCAATCCCCCCCGTCGATCATCGCGGGTATCCGAGTTCTCCGTGGATGGCGGGATCCGGTCACGGCGGCGGCATCGTGGTCAGCATCTCGACAAAGTAAGTGGAGCGGTTTCGCGCGGCGACGGGCTGCACCAGGCTCACCACCACTTCTCCGGCGCGGCCCGTGCGACTGGCTGCGGTTCCGGATGCCGTCCCTTTCACGCCGATGCAGGTCATGTGAGACCACTGTTCATTCAAATCGCGGAGATCCATGCCGATACCGGCCAGCACGGGATCCATGTCCCTGGACCGGATGCCGGAGCTTCCGGAATACGCGCACAAGGTCACGGCACCCACCGGAAGGGAATTGAACAGGTCGGTCAGTTCCGGGGCTGGAGATTGTGGTGCCGCATTCAACAGTCCCCGGATCGAACCGTCGTTCGCGAGCGCCAGCAGAAGCCAGCCCTCTACCGGTTCCTCCGGCAGCAGGGCGCCGTCCACAAGCGCTTGGCAGACATAGCCTGGGAAGCCTTCATGCCGGCCGCTTTCATCCCGCCAGCTTCGGATCGTGAGCTGCACGTTGCTCCTCCTGCCCGTGTCGCCGATTTCTCCACCCCGGCGTTCAAGATTTCGGATCGTCAGTGACAGGCCGTCCTGCGCCTGTGTGTCCATCCCTTGCGGAATGACCAGGGTGATGGTTTGGTGGAGATCCCTCAGAATGGTTTGTCCAATGGGTGCTCCATCGATCTCCATGGCGATGGGAACAGAATCAGGGATGCCTCCGTCCCAATGAAAGGGGCTCATGCGCAGCACCACCAGCCCGGTCGCTGGCGGGAGGCATATCCGGCTGAGGAGTGAAGTGCTGGCTCTGAGGCCCGGATAGGGTCGCGACCAGCCATCGCAGAACATGACCGTGGACGATGGATCATCCGGGCTCACGGCGGTGCTCTCCGGCGTGCCGTGGGGTAACCGCCTGAATACCGTGACATCGCGATCCTGATACACCCTCTCGTAACAATCCTGATCCTCGAAAAAGGTGCAGAGCCGAGTGTGGATCGAGTCGTTGATGACTCGCATCTGCACGCCGTGAAAACGTGTGAAGCGGTGAACGCAGATCCAGCCGATGCCGAGCCGATCCAGGTCGGCGAGGGATGGCGGTTCGCCGTTCGCTTCTCCCACGGCGGTTGCGCTCAGGTAGCGCAGGATGGGGATGGATTGGAAATAGGTCCAGGTGGTGGGTGGGAATCTCGATACATGCCCGCCGATCGTGGGCCGGCCATGGATGGTCTGGTAGTACTGATACACCGTACGCTCATACGGATCCACCCGGGTTCCGCTACGCCAGCCGAGGGGCAGATCCAGAACAGCGCCCGGGGTGCCGCTGATGGCTGCCAGATACGGCGGGGTAGGCAGATTGTCGTGGGGATACGGAACGACCAGGTACTCCAGCATGAGCAGGCAGCCCGCAGTGATGAACACTGCCAGTCTGCGGGATCGGGATAACCGGCGGGTCAGACGATTCAGGCCCTGGGCCGAGAGTACTGAAACCGCCACCAGGGCGATACTGAAGAACCGTCCCGGCATGCGGACCTCGCCGGCGATCGGCAGCTTTCGTAACAGGGAGTAAGGCAAAGACAGGGAGAACTGTCTACCCATGAACCAGAGCCTTGGTCCGAGGGAGAGAAAGAGAAAGACCGCCGCCGTGGTGACCCATACCCACCGGTGGCGGTGACTGGTGCCAATGCCGGCCAGCATCAGGAGCAGGGGGATGAGCCCGATGTACACCGTCCATTCGTGTGGATGACCGGTTGGAGTGTAGTGCAGCGGACCCAGGCGGACTCCGTTGGTGAGACAGGATGTCCAGTTGGGTGGGTAATCGGGTTCGGCGCCGGTGGATGCCATGGGTCGTGGATTGCACAATGGATTCAATATTGATGGAGTCAAGAATCCGGCGAGATCCGCGGACCATCTCGATGAATCGGCGGGATAGGCGCGCAGGTAGGCACCATGCAGGTCGATTTCACGCCAGGCCTGTTCGAGCAGCGGGGCGGCGGTCCAGGCCGATACAGTGGCGCAGAGCATGAGGTGTATGGCGATCCGGCCGGCGCGGCGTGGGGTTCGTGCCTGCAGGCTCAGCGGAACCATGGTCCAGAGTGCCAGCAGCACCGCATAGTTGAGGCAGGAATAAGCGGTGAGGATGAGCATGCCGGCTGCAGCGAGGGTGGTTTTCAGCCGGGGTTGCCGGAAGGTGGCAAGCATGAAGAGGCAGTACAGAGGCAGCCACTGGGTGCTTAACAGATTCAGGTGACCAAGCCCGTGGGCGGTGCGGTAGGGACTGAACGCGAAGACCATGGCGGCGAAGAGAGCGGCCGGCCGGCCGGTGCCGGTGGTCGCCAGGACGAGCAGGTAGGCGGCCAGTCCGGACAGCCAGAAGCTCAGCAGGAACACCGCGCCATAGGCGACCTTGATGCCTGTGAGTCGAACCAATGGCATGGCAAGCAGGCAGTTCGCCGGTGACAGGGTGTGAAACGCTAGGTTGGCTCCCAGGGGATGATGGATGAGGCTGCACTGATATGGATTGCGATCGCTTGAGAGCGCCTTTTCGAACCACCAGAGGTCCCATAGAAACATGTAAGCGTCGTCACCCCAGCCCGGTACGGCGCTTCCCAGGAGAGGCAGGACTGGCCATGTGAAGATGACGACCAGTAGAAGTACCACGATTGCATCGAAGCACATCGTCCGTATGGGGGGCAACGCGGTGTCGGCGGCCGCCGGCGGCTGGCCGGTAACGAGATGGGGTTGCGTCTTCAGGATTCTGTCCAGGGGGAACCACTTCTTCATCGCATCAAGGGTGATCGGGATCTGGAGTAAGATACCAGTCCCGAACGTTGAAACTGAGCTGCCGGTGGTCGTGGTCCGCGGCCAGGGTGGCGGGGTTGAACGAGGCATTGGCGAGGAGCCGGCATGTCACCTCTGTGCCCGTTGGCGCGGCCGGATCGAGTGTGATGTCGAAATCGAATTCATTCGACCTGGTCCGGTGACAGATGGGTAAAGTTCCTGGCGCTTCCACCGTGAGCTGCAGTTCACCTCCCAGCGCGTTGATGTCCGTTCGGCAGCTCAGGTGCAGCAGAGTGGACGGCCAGCGCTTGAACGCCCTCACTTCCGCGCTTGACGATGCCCAGCGCCAGGCGATGGTGTCATTGTGTTCAGGGTTGTACCATCCAGGCCCGAAAGAGACGTCTTCCAGTCCGATCCGTTCAATGCGCAGGCTCACTATTCTGGGATCGTCGGCGATTCCACAGTCTCTTGGTACAAATACGGTGCTGCAGTGCAGTTGGACATCCAGCCAGGGCGTTGTGTCCATGGGCAACCAGGGGAGCGGAGTTTCCCAGTGAAAGGCATCCGTCGATATGGTGCCGGTGAATACCTGGTTTTTTTGCACGACAACGCTGCATTCGGGTGGCGCTGGGAAGCAGGCGGCATGAGTGGTGCCATCGATGACGAGGTATCTCCCGCTGGGATTGCGGAGGCGCAGCACCGCCGATTTGAGCATCCAACGGCTCCCATCCACGCCTCCTTCGGGACTGTGCCAACCGCTGGTGAAGAGGATCCCCGGTGTTACCCCCACGAACAGTCTGGCGATGACATGACTGATTCCATGATGTCCGTTGATGACCGCCGGGATGGGTCTTTCCGGAGCATCATCGTCATGGATGGAGAGCAGCAGATTCAGTTTACGTTCCGGCAGGTTTTCCGGGAAATGAAGGAAGGTCGTGCCTGAGGCCGCTCCGGGGTGGGCATCGTCCGGATCGAGGATCGCACTTCGCCGGGACCAGGTGTGAAGGACGGCGCCGTCTTCGGTCGCAATGCGGAACTTCAGAAAAGTTGAGGGCCGGGGAACGGCGTACCCCTCCCAACCGATCCGGCAGGAAAGCACTGCGCCGTCTTCGATGAAGGTCCGGTCGTGGATTCGCACACTTTCGACGGTCACCGGCGTGACGAGGGTTTCCAGGTGAAGGATGTCAACCGGTGCGGAGCGCGGAGTGCCGCAGCCGGGCAGGAACATGCAACTGGTTGATGCCAGCATGATCAAGGCAGCGAATCGGAGGTTCATGGAGACTCCTCGAAGTCTGGTATGGGCTCATGATCCGATAATCCGTATGATTTGGCAAGTAATGCCGTCGTCGCAAAGCAGTTGCCGCCCGT
>JAFGDC010000303.1 GCA_016932295.1 candidate division CSSED10-310 bacterium | reverse complement strand
CTCCGACCGACACGCCGCCGTTGCAGACCAACACTCCGACCGTCTCGCCGACGGCACCCCCCATCCCCGCCACGGGTGCTGCCGGCCTGCTGCTCACCGCCTTCGCTCTCAGCGCCCTGTTGGGAGTGCTTTCCTACCGGCGTCGTTAAGGGTGCAACCCACCCGTCCTATCGGCCGAAACGAGGCTGGCTGTCGGGAGGGGGGACTCAACAGCGGTTCACGGAACGTGACCAAAAATGTGGGATGCGGTTTCCACCAGTGTTGTTCCGTCCTCGACCGGGCGTGCGCGCCTGCCGGGCTGAAGGCATCGGCGGACGGTACCCGGTTTTTCCATGATCCGAAGTAACCGGTGGCTGTTACCGAATATGCCGGACCATTGCGAGGATGGATTCACCCTCTTCTTCCGGCAGTCCGCCGGCAGGAATGAGCAAGCGGGAATTCCGCGTTCGGGATGTCAGGGCTGGTAAGGACCCCAGCCGATGGGATAATCGATATAGTCGGAAAGTGTTTCGAATTGATCGTCCGCGGTGACCAACAACCCGAAGAAGACGCCCAGGTCGAAGTCCTGTCCGGTATCCGGCCAGGTGAACGTCGGCAGCAGTTCGATCACGGTTTCGCCGGGTGGCAGATCTACATCCAGGTAATCGAAGGCGGGCGGGAAGGCGCACCATGAAGGCCAGAACCAGAAGGTATGGAGATCAATGGAGAAGGTCACGATCAGCCTGGCACGGTAAGTATCGGGTTGATTGCTGATGACCACCACACCGAGCCAGCCATCGGTTCCCGGCTGGAAGAAATGGTGGGGCATGGAAAAATATATGTTGAAGAACGGTGTGGGCGCGGCGGTCGGTGTGTAGGTGGGTAACGGCACCTGGGTCGAATTGGGAGTCAGGGTGGCGGTGTTGGTTGGGGACGGTGTCACTGTTTCCGTCGGAGGTGTCGTGGGCGTTGTTGGTTGGCTATGGGTAGGGGTAATCGATGGCAGCACCGGCATACACGCATTGTTAATAGTGGTATCCGCGCCAAATCCAGCCAATACATGGTCAGCCGCCAGACAGGCAAGATTGCCCACCAGAACTGCGACGAGTGCAATTTCCTGGAGACAACTGCCTGATCTTCTAGTGCGCTTTCTCATGCACATCCTCCTCGCCGAGGTATTCTCGTCCTCTTTGTCTCCCTGTTTACCGGGCATCGGGTTGCCGCTTTGACTCCATCATACACGCCGGCAATAAGGATTCAAGGAGTACGGGAGGACCCGAATCCACCGCCTTCGATTGAGAGTGGTGTTCTGCAGATCCGGTGGCGCATTTCAAGGGTTACAGCTCCGTCTTCGTAGTATATGGCTGCGACCACGGAGCAATGTGTCCAACCCCAAGAGACGTCCCCAAGAGAGATCGTAACGATTTCCGGCAGTATATCGGGGGAGGACGGGAGCGCCGGGCCGTCGTCACTCCCGGAACGGGTCGATGGGCAGCACCCTGCCCGGGAAGTGTTCCTGCAGATACTCCTCGAGCCGGAGATTGACCAGCCGGGGCATCTCCATGTGGGCGACATGTTTGCCTTCGGGGATGGTAAGTAGTTCGGAGCCGCGGATTACCGCATGCATCTTCAAAGGGACCCACAAGGGCGTGAAGTGGTCCGCTTCACCGGCGATGATCAGGGTGGGGACATCGATTTCCCCGAGGTATGGTTCGGCGCTGTGCATGTGCAGACGGCGCATGACTTCGGCGAACACCCGGGGATCCATGTTCTTGAGATGGTCCAGATAATGGTTGAAGACTTCATCCGGCATGAGATGGCGATTGATGCCGACGATGTAGCCCACCGGTTTGGCGATCGTCTGCCTGAGGAAGGTACGAAAAAGCCATTTCGTATACTCGGGGAAGAGACAACTGGTGATGAAAGGAATCGGATACAGGTAGGACATCAGGCTGGAATGCAGGAAATGGCTCAGCGGATGGCCGTAAGAGCCGCACACCGCGACAAGCCCGGCGACCCGGTCACGATGCCGGTGCCACAACTCGAAATTGACCTGCACACCCATGCTGTGACCGGCGAAGATCGCGGATTCGATACCCAGGTTGTCCATGATGCGGATGGTGTCGTCCACCATGTCCCCGACACCCAGCCGGTTCCAGTCACGGGGTAGTTCCGAGAGGCCGTGCCCCTTGTAATCCCAAGTCACCACCTGCATGCGCCGGTGCAGGAAGGCATGGATCCGTTCCCAGAATATCGTGTCGCAGCCGATCCCGTTGCAGCACACGAGCGGCAGCCCGCTGCCCGTTGCCCGGTAGTAGAGTCGTGTGCCGTCGGCCGCCATGACATAGCCGCGTTGGTCGATCACAATGTCGTTCGTTTTTTCCAATTCATCCACATTAGTTTCACTGTTCATGGGGATGTGCGCCTTTCGTTTCTGTCACTCCGGTAATAAATTGCTGATCGCGTCGAGAAGTGCTTTCAAATCGAACGGCTTGGTCAGGTAAAAATCCGCGCCAAGGTCATAGCTCATTTTCATGTCATCGTATCTGGTGAGCGAGGTCAGCATGATGATGGGTGTGCGGGTGGTAGCGGTCCGCTTCCGGATGGCGCGCACCAGTTCCAATCCCCCGATCCTCGGCATCATCACGTCGGAGATGATCAGGTCGGGGGTCATTTCTTCCAGCTTTTCCAGCGCATTGACCCCGTCCTGGGCTGTGACTACCTGGTATCCGGCTTGTTTCAGTCCCATCCGGATCATCCGCAGGATCGATATATCATCATCGATGAGCAAAATGGTTGCTGTCATGACCTGCTTCTCCTGAAGGACGTCTGCAGGCACTTTACGCGGTGAGTCATTGCATGTCAAGAAATCGGCACTGCCCTGAATCTGCCGCATGTGACTGGGAGGAATGGCGAGCGGGTTCGGTGGGTGCACTACATGGGGCACGGAGCAGTTCAGCGGGCACGTTGCCCGTCAATATTTGCGGATCGACTTGATCGAAGAAACTATCATCCTACGTAAGGTCTTGATTGCCAAAACTTCACGGCGAACATTGCAAGATTCCGGGTACGACCCCGGAGGAGGTACGACCCCGCGTGGCGCCGGCGAAGGGAGCGCGTGGCGCCAGCCGCGCCCTGGTTTG
>JAFGDC010000029.1 GCA_016932295.1 candidate division CSSED10-310 bacterium | reverse complement strand
GCCTGGTGGAGCCCCGCCGGCCGGGGGTCGAATACTACGTGGCGCATCGCGATACGATGCTGTTCATCATCACCAACGACGAAGCGCCCAATTTCAGAATCATGGCCACGCCGCTCAAGTTCCCAGGCAGGGAATACTGGCGGGAGTTTATCCCACACGATGAGAACGTGTTCATCCAGGATATCGACTGCTTCAAGCGTTTCCTGGTGGTGCACGAGAGTGTCGATGGTGTCAAGCGGATGAAAATCAAGGACTTTTATACCGGAGAAGAATACTATGTCGGATTCGATGAACCGGTGTATACGTACTATTTCGGACCGAATTACATGTTCGATACGACGACTGTCCGATTCGGGTATGAATCGTTGATCACGCCCTACTCTGTGTACGATTTCGATACGCAGACCAGGAACCGGACGTTGTTGAAGCGGCGTGAAGTCCTGGGGGGGTACGAACCCGGCGACTACCGGTGCGAGCGCTTGTGGGCCACGGCGCCTGATGGCGTCAATGTGCCGCTGTCATTGGTCTGTCGCACTGATTTATACAGTGCTGACGGCACCAATCCGCTGGTGCTGGAGGGATATGGAGCTTATGGCGACTTCGGGGAGCCGTATTTCTCCTCGATCCGCGTGTCGCTCCTGGATCGCGGTTTCGTCTACGCCATCGCCCACGTAAGGGGCGGCCGGGAGTTGGGAGAGAACTGGTACGAGCAGGGCAAGCTGATGCACAAAAAGAATACCTTCACTGACTTTATTGCCTGCGCGGAGCATCTCGTCGCCCGGAACTACACCAGCGCCGAACGAATGGTATTCACCGGCGGCAGCGCCGGCGGCCTCCTGATGGGGGCTGTCCTGAACATGCGTCCGGACCTGTGCGGCGCGGTGGTGGCCGATGTGCCCTTTGTGGACGTGCTCGATACCATGCTGGATCCGTCCCTGGGAGCCACCGTGACCGAATACGAGGAATGGGGTGATCCAAGCGATCCGGCGGCGTTTGAGTACATCCGGTCGTACTGTCCTTATCAGAATGTGAAAGCCCAGAAGTATCCTCCGATCCTCATCACGGCCGGCTTTTACGACCCCAGGGTGAATTACTGGGAACCGGTCAAGTGGGCCGCTCGATTGCGGGAGCGGATGACGGGCGGCGGGCCGGTGCTGCTCAAGACCACCATGGCCGGTCATGGCGGCGCTTCCGGGCGGTATGATTTCTACCGTGAGATCGCCTTCGATTATGCCTTTATCCTGTGGAGATTGGGAATGCATACATGAGATCTGGACAATCAGCGAACCCATCGTTCCCGGTACTTTACAGGCAATATGAAATGCCGATTTGCTTGATTTCTGGTTCTGCTCTTAACCACAATCGATGGTATTCGGTATCACTCACACGAGCGGGGAGGATTGCCGCGGATGCTCGTGTGACGGCCGGCCGGAGTCGGGAGACCCTGGATGGAGAACATGCAGCGGATATCAGCCGGTATACCCTGGTGCCGCGTGTTCAAATGGTCGAATAGGGCGCGAGCACATTGCCGCCGCCACCACCGGAATTGGAGCGAGGATCGTCGTGGTTGCACGCGGCCGGGACGACCGATCCGGCCTGCCGACGAGTGACCCCGGCGGTCATAACGATGGGTTCGGGTAACAATGCGACGAGAGGAGAAGATGTATGATCACGAAGAAAACGCCGTGGCCGGCTCTGATCCTGTGTTTCATCTGCAGTGCGATCTGTGCCGCCGGGTTGTTGGCGGCGACGGGAGACGACTGCAACGATCCCATCATCATAGATATTCCCGGTGATCTTCCTTACGCGGATACCGATCAGAGCACCTGCGGCCGCGGCAACAACTACAGCAATACCTGCCTTGGCGAGTACGACGGAGGCGAGGACATCATTTACGAGTTGACGCTGGATGTGGGTTCGTACATCGAGATCACACTCGATCCCGGCCCCTCCACATGGACCGGTATCGCCATCGATGACAGTTGTCCGTTGGCTCCCACCACCTGCATAGCTGAAAGTACTATATCCACGGCCACCGTGCACGGTATTGAATGTTCATATTTCGATGCCGGCACCTATTACATAATGATCGACACCTTTCCATCGCCCACCTGCATCCCCACGTTCACCCTGACCATCACGGAGTGCGTGGCGCCTGTTGGCGCCTGCTGCGTGGAGACCGATTGTGTCGCCAACACCACCAATAGTGAATGTATCAACATCTATGGCGGGGAATGGCATTCGGGTGAGGACTGCGCGACCTTCACCTGCCCGGCGAGCATCGGTGAATCCTCTGATCTGGCCACGGCGATAGCGGGGTTGCCTTATTCCGCGAATTTCGACAACGACCTCTCTTCGGCTGATGGTCCCGGTGGCACCTGCGATAAGTACGCCCCGGTAACCATCATGCAGAATGACGTCTGGTTCGTCTGGACCGCTGGCGAAAACTGTGTTGCGACGGCCACCCTGACCTCCTCGTATGACGCCATCATGACGATACGTGACGACTGCGTGGAGCTTGCTGAACTGGAATGTGCCGATGACGCGGTCGCGGCGGGTGTGGAGGAGATCGTCTTCTGCGCTTCGAACGGCACGACCTATTACTTCCAGGTGGGTGATACCGGCAGCGCCGAGGGCGGCGGCAACAACCTGTTCGAACTGGTCTGCGAACCCGCCACCGTCGGCGCCTGCTGTTTCTCTGACGGTTCTTGTTCGGAAATGGATCAACTGGACTGCATAGCCGCTTCTGGTGATTTCCAGGGTACCGGCACCACTTGTGATCCCAATCCCTGCTCCCAGCCCGTTCCCGGCGATACCTGCCTTCTGCCGATCCAGGTGAGCATCCCCGGTGATCTGCCGTTCACGGATCTCGATCAGTACACCTGCGGCCGGACGGACGATTATGATGAAACATGCCTTGGCTATTACGATGGTGGTGAGGACATCATCTACGAGTTGAACGTGACCGTCGCGATAGTGGTCAGCATTTCCATGGATCCCCGCGGCACGTCTTACACGGGCCTGGCGGTGGATGACGGCTGTCCACCGGATGCCACCTGTATGGCCGTCCACACCAATCCCGGCGGTTCGGTACATGGCATCAGCAATCTGAGCCTGTCTCCCGGTATGTATTACCTCATAATCGATACCTGGGCAGCCCCCGATTGCGTTCCGGAATTCGATCTCACCATCGGCACGTATGTACCACCCACCGGCGCTTGCTGCCAGGAAGACGGCAGTTGCAGCGTGGAAATCCCGGGTGATTGCAGCGTGATGGGCGGCATCTACCAGGGCGATGATTCGGTCTGCGATCCCAATCCCTGTTCGATACCGGAAATCGGCGATAACTGCTCGGTTCCCATCCAGGTGGGTTCCGCCGATTTGCCGTTTACTGACGTTGCACAAACCAACTGCGGCCGAATCAATAAGTACAATGACACCTGTCTGGGCGACTACGACGGGGGAGAGGACATCATCTACGAACTGGCTCTTGATGCAGACACCTGGATCGAGATCACGTTGGATTCCGGCACCACGGCCTATACCGGAATTGCGTTGGATGACAGTTGTCCATTGGACACCGTCGCCTGTATCGCTAAGAGCACCCTGATCGGGGCTGGCGTGCACGGTATTGACTGTAT
>JAFGDC010000302.1 GCA_016932295.1 candidate division CSSED10-310 bacterium | reverse complement strand
GCAAATGTGTATCCGCTGCGCGGCACATCTGCCGGTGTTTCACCTGTTCCTGCAGGCGCGAGAGACACTCCTCGCGCTGGCCCGTGCCTCCCCGCCAGTCTGGGCGTAATAAACCATGGATTTTGACCGCATTTGCAGAAGTGGTGTGCCTTCACGCCGACAAAACCAGTGTTGGGACAGCCACTTCAGCATTTTTTATCAGCCAACGGCCTGATGAAGCATGCCGCACCCGCAAATCAGGTCCCGAATGGCAGGATCGCTGACCCCATGGCGATGAGGCGGTGGATTTGGGGGCGCCTCCGCGGCTTGAGCTTGTTCCGCCGGTGCAGTAGAATGACGACGATTTGGACATGCCGGCAATGAAGGAATCCACATGACCGTATACCTTGAAGAGCACCCCTCGTACATCGCATTCATGACCGGTGCTGACGGCACTCTGCCACTGCCGCGGACAGCCGGCCTCGAGCTGAGTTCGGCGGGACATAGCGGTTGCCCGCTGTGCGAGCCGTTCCGAACTCCACGCGGGAAACGTGTGCCCGAGGTGATCGGCAAACCGTTACTGGACAGAGTCATTCTCGATGTACTGCCCTATGTCGACACTCTGAGAATATGCGGAGACAAGGCTTGTCTTGGCGGTGACGGACCGCTGCCGTATCTGTTGGCGCACGCTGCCAGGTTGCAGACCGCGGTCATCCTGTGCACGGATGCGGACGGCGTCCACGATGCCGCCATGGAAGCCATGGCGCGTTATGGGCTCAAAGCCCTTTATTTGCTCCTCGACGTGGAGCCATTCGGACGTCTGACCAGGGAGGACAACACCCCGGCTTATCAACTGATGTCAAACCTGCACAAGCTGGAACATATGCAGAAAACCTACGGGACCGCGCCAGTGGCGGTGTACATGATCGGCGTGGTGAACGATCGCACCATCCAGACCGTGCCGGCCGCGATCGACTGGTGCAACAATGCCGGTATCAAAGGACTGTTCGTCAATCGACCGAGCCAGGCCGCCGGCCAAACGAACACCGACCGGCATGTCCAGGCAGCCATCGCGCTCGCACATCGCAAGGCTCAGGACACGGACACCACGTTCCTGGTGCTCAAAACCGGAGGAAAGGAGCAGGCTCCCGAGGACGTCGCCGCCTGTCGTGATCCCTTCATGCATCTGACCATCGAAGCCAATGGCGAGGTACGGATCTGCAAAGGGGACGGCCCGGTGGTGGGAAACCTGTTCTGGCAGCCACTCCGGGACATCTGGCACGGCCGCATGGCGCAGGACCTGCGGCGCGGTCTGCTCAGCGGCGAATCAACACACACCTGCCGGGATTGTATGAAGCATCACGCGAATGGACCGCCACCGCGCACCACCGCGCAACCTATCCTCAACAGTATTCCCCATCCACAACTGGCAGCCGGTTTCATGGCGCCGGATGCTCATAATGCGCTGTTAACCGGGTGGTCAGCCACTTTTTTTCTTGATGGCGGCGCCGGTGAATCAGTTCTGGTCGACCTGGGGGCGGCCGATGACCCCATTGCTGGCACTCTCCTGGTCGACGGACGGACACAACTCGCCTTCTCGATCGAGGCTGGGGAGAGACGGACCATCGGCATGGACATCGATCCGACCCGGCGGGACCTGATCAGGGCAGACCTGCGGGTCGCGCCGCAGGATCGCCGTGAACCGCCCGATCACAGTGCCGGCGAACCAAGGGAAAGCGGCTTCCGATTCTGGGGCACGCGAATGGTGGAATGGCGGAAAAAAGCCACTTTCGGGGATGCCATCACCTTTCTGGACGGTGAACTCATCGGCTCACGCCTGGTGATCGGAGGACAACGTTACTTTCGCAGCTACTGGCGATGGAGCGCCGCGACGGCCGCTGACCTGGTGCTCGTCCTGCGGTTTGCTCATGAGAAGATCCACCAGGATCTCAACAGTATACTGAGAAGATTCATGGTGCGGCACAAAGACCGGCTGTTCGCAGTAGAGTGCCCGCTGCCCGGCGTGGACTCAACGGCGGGAGAACTCCTCGTGCTCGAAACGCCTGTCACCGCACCGGATGGACTCGTTCCCGGTGGGTATTGCCTGGAGTTGGCCGTCGGCGCGGGGCATGGTGAAACGCAGTTGCTGGAACCCACCACGGATGACTGGCAGATAAACGGCAGACGCATGCTGCTCGGGGTCATCGAGGTTGCGCCGCCCACGACCGGCGTTCACTCATCCGAGCGCTGATGGAGATGTATTGACCGTGACCGGACAGCATCAATTCCTCGAAGATTCCCCATCCTACATCACCCACATCGGTGGAAGAGCGCCGTTCCCCACCGCCGTCAACATCGAGTTGACGACCCGATGCAATCTGCGCTGCATCATGTGTCCGAAATCAGCCGGTGAACCCCGCACAACGCCGGATCGCACCATGGATCGGGACGTGTTTGAGGCGATTCTTCGGGATATCGTGCCCCGGGTATGCCGGGTGGACGTGGTGGGCGACGGCGAGGTCTTCCTGGCCGCCGATTTACTGGAAGAATTGCTGATCGGCTGCCGCCGGTTGGGGGTGCTGGTCAACATCTGCACCAACGGCGTGCTCATGGGTGAACGCACGGCACGAATGCTTGTAGAGCATGGGCTGGCTGACATGAACATCTCGCTCGATGCGGTCCGGCCGGAGACCTTCGAAAAGATCCGCGGCGCATCGCTGCAGCGGATACTGAAAAACATAGCCTTCCTCAACGGCCTGAAGGATGACGCGGGAACCACGTCGCCACGACTGCACCTGTCGATGGTGGGAATGCTGATGAATATAGACGAGTTTCCCGACCTGGTGCGCCTGGCCGGAGACATACGGGCATCCTCGGTCACCTTGCAGGCCATGGGTGAATTCGAGACCGTTCGCCATCAGTCGGTATTCATGCGGGAACCGGCTTTGGGCAGGAAGCGATATCTCGAAGGCAAGGCGATCGGTGATGCGCTGGGAATAGTGGTGGGATTATGGCCGGAATCCCAGTTCGACGAAGCGGCTCAGGACGGAGACCGTCCACGGCAGCCCACCATGTCCGGAATAATCTTACGCAAAGATTGTGAGTTCCCCTGGGATGTCCCCTATTTCACCACCACTGGCGATGTGCTGCCATGCTGCGCCATGACCCCCATGGGTAATCTCAAGCAGGAGAGTTTCGATGCCATCTGGGATGGGGCGAGATATCGAGACCTGCGCCGCGCCATCCGCTCCACCGATCCTCCCAGCGCCTGCGTGACCTGTCCCGGTCGGGGCTGGTACATGCCCACCATTCCCGCAGGCCGGATCCAGTTGGGGAGCGATGACCGCCAGCTTGGCCTGGGTTGGTACAAGCCCGAAGT
>JAFGDC010000007.1 GCA_016932295.1 candidate division CSSED10-310 bacterium | reverse complement strand
GTGGTTGCAGTTCAAGCAGTTCGTCGATGCCGTTGGGAGGCCTGGGGGTATCGTTCAGTTGCCATGGGGGCGCGGCATGATTGGCGATGAAAGACTTGCCGGTGGCGATCAAGGGCAGGCGATCATACACCCGGGCTTGCAGGAAGGATGGGAAGTCGTTTCCGGCGACGGCGGCGACGGCGGCACCGAACAGTTTACTCTGGTTAAGCACCATGGTGCAGCGGCAGCCGTCGTAGTCGCAGTCGCCCGACACCATGAAGTGAATCACGTCGTTTTCAAGACGAGGGCGCAATGTGCGAATGTCCAATGGATTGTCCTGATTACGGAAAACCATCTCGATTTCAGTCGAGCCTGGTTCCAGGTGACTGAAATCGTACCACCGCCCCTCATAGCCTTTGGCCAGGAGCCGGTTACCTTTCAGGCAGTAGCGTTCCGCGGTGGGGGAGAGGTCCCACAACCCGGCGTACTCGTCATCCTGTTCCAGGTGTGCTGGTTGTTGTGGTGCGAACATCCAGATGACGCCATCTGTAATCATCTCAAGCAGATTGTCACCGGCGGATCGAGCCGGAATGCCGCCAGCGGCCTTGCCGAAATCCAATCCGAAGGGACTGCCGACGGATTCATGATCGCCACGAAGCAGTGCCACCCTGTCCGGAAACATCACTTTCAGCGGTGCGAGAAGATCGGTGAAGAGGTGTATGGAAGGCTTCATATCGGTCATGTCGCCGTCGCCCGGGTGGGTGAAATCACCCAGGATCACGAGACCGAGCCGCCCCGAGAGCAGGTCGTTCCAGACCGGTTCAAGCAGCACCTGGAGGTTGTCCTGTGTCTGCGAGGTGGGATGCAGGTCGCCAATAAACAGGATCCGCTCCACCGCGTCGGCGAAACGAAAAATCAGCCCTGGTTGTCCGGTGCCTGGTGCCATCGGACGGTGCCGTCGCTCCGTATCCGATGCCAGGACATCGGCCAACGTCTCGGCGGCCGCGGTGAAATGGGGGAATCGGGGTAATCCCAGGCTGCGTCGAACCGGCTCACCACCGGGCATGATGTTCCTCAAAAAAACCCAGAGCCTGGTCGATCGGGAATCGATGTCCCTGCGTATCCAGCAGTTCTCCTGAATAGTGACCGAACCATTGAGTGAACCGGCTGGCAACGAGTCCGAGGTCAGTGTGTTCACTGCGTGCGCCTGAAGGTTCGAAGTGGAGATCGACCTTGCCGCCCGCGCCGCTCACCCGCCAGCAGCCATCCCTGGGTCCCCGGTCGATGGAGACCGACGGCAACAGAATCGGTCGACCGCCTATCCACACGCAATTTTCCCCCGCGCCCCGGTCATAGACTTTCCGGGAAAAATTGAAGGCCGTGTTGATTGCACCGCTCCGTCCGCAGCCAGTGGCCCAGAGCCATTCTGTTGTACGGGCATGACAGCCGAATGTCCAGTCAACAATCCCTGCGCTTTCGCCTGCCTTCAGAACGATTTCCTGGTTGCCGTCATGGATGCATCCAGTCACGGGAAAACCAGCCAGTTTGCCGGTGTAGGCCCAGTATCCCGGATTCACTGGATTGACGGCCTGCAGCGCGGATGAGAAATGCGCTTCGAGATCGAAGTCGAGAATGATATCCAGCTTCCTGGCGGGGAATCGCGAGAAAAAGTGCATCCCCTTTGAGGAATAGGTGAAACGTACGGGAAGAGTGGTGAATTCTGCAACACCCCGCAGGGGAAAAGGTTCGAACTGCTGCCATGGGAAGGGCGGACGGAGCATTGAGGTTTCCGTGGGCTGGTTATCTCCCGGTCGCCAGACATAGGCGAAACAGTTGGTAAGGTAGCCCAGGTGGACGAAGGCGACGCCAGCGATGCAGCGGGGTGACAGGACACCGGTGAATATCCAGCGCTTGAGCCGATATGGTGGCCACCCCCGCGCGCCGAGCCGCCGCCGTTGTGCCCACAGATCCAGCTCCGGGTGTATGCCAGCGGTCAATTGCGGCAGCCGGTCACCGTTTCCGTCCAGCAATGGTGATGTGGATTGTTCCATTACTCACCAAAAAAGGAGCGCCTCCACGTGGAGCGTGCTCCTGTATCAAATGCCGAAGGGGGGACTCGAACCCCCACGGGCTGTTGCCCGCCACCCCCTCAAGATGGTGTGTCTACCAGTTCCACCACTTCGGCTTCAAACAACATCGCTATTCTCCGGCTCCAGTGGGAGCCGCCGCACTTTCAGCGGAAACCGGCGCGCCGGCGTTGGCCGCGGGGTCTGGAAGCGCCGCTCCGCTGTCCGGCGCAACAGGTGGTGAATCCGGGGCAGCCGGAAGACTCAGCGGTGCCTCTGGAATCGTGCCACCGTCATCAGGTGCGGCGCCGGCAGGCAGTGTATCACTCATCGGAGGTGCGGCATCCGGCAGCATGGAATCTTCCGCGCGGCTGGAAAGAATGGCCAGCGATAAGGACGTGACCATGAAGAAAATCGCCGCGATGGTGGTGATCTTGTTGAGGAAGGTTGCGCCGCCGCCGCCGCCGAACAGGGTTTGCGAACCACCACCGCCGAAGGCGCTGGCCAGGTCGCTGCCCTTGCCGGTCTGCAGCAGCACAATCAAAATGAGCGCCAGGCAAAGAAGAATGTGGATCAGGGAGACTAACGTGAACGCCAAACCAGTCACCTCCAGATAGAGTCTCGCTCTTTTAGCATCAATCGATTGTTTTGACAAGGTTTTTTTTACAACCATGTGCCGGCAGCCGAATACCGTCCTCCGTCGGTTCTGACTGGATGGACCGCCTCGGTTTGACATTCATGCACGCCTGGAGTACGAATAAATGCTTCCGAGGGAGGTGCTTCGGTCCATGAACGTGACCAGGATATTCAATCGCCTTGTCGAGGCGTACAGTCTGATTCCCTATCATCTTTTCAAGGGCTATTCATTGCCGCCGGTCGCCTACCAGTTGTATGTCACCCGCAGATGCAACCTGCGCTGTTCATTCTGTTTCTTCCTTGTCACCCCAAACGGCGCTTCCGACGCGGATCTGCAACGAGAAGAACTGAGTTTTCATGAACTCTGCCGGCTTGTCGACGAACTCCCTAAATTAGGACTGCTCACGTTTACCGGCGGGGAGCCCTTCATGCGTCCCGACATGGTGGACCTGCTGAGTTACTCTTCGCGGCGCCGCCGATCACATATCATCACCAACGGCTCCCTCGTACCGGCCAGGGAAATCCCCAGGATAATCAGCCTCGGCAGCCGCTCCATCGCCGGCCGGGGATTGGTTCTGCTGGGCGTGTCCGTGCCTGGCCTGGAACGAGCGCACGAGCGACTCACCGGAGTTCCGGGCGCTTTCGGAAGGACCATGGAAACCCTGCAGCGTTTGGTTGCCGAAAAGCGCCGGCAACGACGCCGGTATCCACTCATCAATATGAAAACCGTCATCACTCCACACAGCCTGCCGGAACTGGTTGAGCTGTACCGGCTGGCAATCCGAACCGGCACTGATATCTTCAACGTCCTGGCCGAGTACTCTATACGCACCACGAGGGAGATGAACTCCAAGGAATTCGACATGCTCGAGGAGCATCTCGAGACTCCCGAGAATCTGGATATCCATGTCCTCAAGGATGTGCTGGAGGAGCTGCAGGGTATGAGCCGGGGAACTGCCACGCAGCTCAGGATCACTCCTCCGCAGGTTCCCGTCCAGTATATCATGGATCACTACGCCGGCAGGGTTGACCTCTCTAAATACTACTGCCACTCACCATGGGCGAAGGTGGAAATCTCCCCGTACGGCGATGTGTATCCCTGTCTCGAGTATGTCGCTGGCAATATCCGTGAGGAACCCTTCATGAAGATCTGGAATGGAACCCGCTTCAGGGAATTCCGGCGACGTTTGAAACAGAAGGGCTTGTTCAAGGCCTGCCAGGGTTGTTGCAACATGGAGATCAAACCGGGCTGTGAACACCGTGGTAACGAGCTGTTGGAAATATGAACATCAATGCCTTGAGCGTTTTTCTGGAGCGCTTGGACAAGGTCTTCGGCAACCTGGAACGGGAACGTCTCGAGGTTCGTTGGCGGTGGTTGCGCAAACTCCCGGTGCCGCCGACGAGCGGCGATCGGATACGGCTGGTCGGAGCGGACCAGGGAATCTGGCGAGGAATTGCCAATGGGTACGTCGCATCCGCCGGGATCCCTGAACTGCATCACCGGTATCGCCGCTATTATCATCTTCTTGCCTCCGGTCACATCGAGAATGACCTGGAACTGCGCGAGCTGAAGCAAGAGACCAGCCGCCGGTTCGAGTCTTTCACCCTGATGCTCGATGGAAAGCCGGCGCGGGTGCCCGATTTGTTGCGTGCCGTCATGGTCGAGGCGGATTCCATGCGCCGGGAACGGGCTTATGCCGCCCTGTCGCGACTCAATCGGGATCTGGTCCCGCTGGTTGTTCAGGCCGCCGGTCTGCGCAACAGGCTCGCCCAAAAGTACGGATACCGCGATTATGGATCATTCCTGTTCGGCTCGCAGGATCTCACCGCGGCGCTCTGGCATGATCTCCACAACGACTTGCTGCGTATCACCGCCTCAAGGCAGGAGACAGTACTGGAAGAAGTCAAGGCATACCTTTCGAAGCAGGACCTGCGTGCCGGTGATCTGGCGTATGCCGTATTTTATCGCAATGAGAGCGTCAATCATGTTTTTCTCTGGGAGATTCTCCCGGCCGTGCTGAAGCGCACTCTCGAACTCCTGGGGATTGAGGATCCGATCGAGACGGTCCATTTCGAGGACGAATACGATTCCGAGAGACCCCGTTTCGAGTTCGTCCAGACCGCTTCAGGGCAGGTGTCGATGTATGCCCAGGAAACCAGGGGAATGCGCTTCTACAGGGCGTGTTTCCAGGCCTTCGGGGAGGCCGTGTCTGTCGTCCTGGCGCACGAGTCGGGGCCGGTCATGGCAGAATTGGAGTGTGCGTGCTTCAGGAAAGCTTTCGGCATGTTCTTCAGTGGATTGCTGGGCAACCCGGAATGGTTGCACCGAGTCTACGAGGCCCGTCCGGATATCGCTCGACACGTCGCGTCGGCCGATGGCATGCGTCTCCTGCAAACACGACTCCTGGGCGCTGCCGCCGCCATGGAACTCCTCCTGTATCAAGCTCCTGATGAATGGCCGGGACAGTATGGCGAAGTCTATCAGGAACACGTGCTGCTCAACCCTGGAGAAGATCATTTCGTGCTGCCTCTGCAGCAGTATATGCTGGAACCGGGACGTACCATGTTCGATCATGCCGCCCGGATGCTCGCAGCCGTGTTAACGGCCGGACTGAAGCAGCATTGCGGCGGCATCCTGGAAAGCCGGGCGGGAACCCTCATTGTCAATGGTCTGTGCAACGGGATGCGGCGCGCCTCGTGGCGGGCCCGTTTCGAGTCCACCTTCGGAAAGCTGGACATGACCGGGGCGGAAGGTGAGTTCACCAATGTATGAGAGCCTGCTGGACAGGTTGTCGGCAACACGGATGGTGGCCATCGATCTGGATGGGACCCTGTTGGACGATGAAAGCCGGCTGACCGATCGGACAGCGGCGGTGCTCGATCGGGCAATCGAAGGCGGCCTTCGTATTGTTATCGCCACCGGACGCAGTCTCCGTGACACCCGCCACCTGCTTGGTGAACTGAGCGACCGGGTCACCACTATCGCTTTCAACGGCGCTTTGATCCAGGAGGATTCGAAGCTGCTCCATATCAATCCCTTGTTATCGGACCAAGTCAACGACATCAGCCGGTTTTTTCAAAACAGACGAGCGCTGCCGGTTTTTTATGATGAGCATGGCGGCCGTTACCTCATTCCGCCGGCCGATCCGCAGGACATGACGCGTGCCCTGCTGGAAACCTACCGTTCCTCTTTCGAAGCCATCGATGATCTCAGCGCTCTCGATGGAGCCAGGATAATGCGTATCAGCGTCTGGGATACGCAGGAACGCACCGCTCAACTGCAAGGCGTGTTCACCGCTGAATTCGGCGACCGCTACACGACGTACCTGTTTGAATTCACCATGTGGATTTTTGAAGTCCTCCATGCGGATAGCACGAAGGGCTGCGCCTTGCGCAGACTCGCCATGTCGAGTGGCGTGCCGCTGCATAGAGTAGCCGCGATCGGCAACCATCTGAATGATGTTTCCATGATGCGGGTGGCGGGTACCGGCATCGCGGTGGAGAATGCATTGCCGGCGGTGAAAGATGCCGCTGACTTCGTGATAGCCGCCAATACCGAGGAAGGTGTCGCCAGGTTGGTTGAAGAGATACTGGCGAACCGCGCCGGCGGTAGCTGATTGGAGCGGTGGACAATGACCGGCAGGCAGTCGATGCTGGTTGGGCTGGTGGTGATTGGATCACTGGTCGTTATCCTTCAGATCGTCATGATCACACAAGGCGAAACCGCCTTCCCGCTGGACGATGCCTACATCCACCTTCGGATTGCCCGTAACCTTGCATCCGGTCATGATTTGTGGTCTGGCAGGTGGCCCGGTATGCGGTTCAATGGTTCATCCCCAGTCGCACCCACCACCGCGCCGCTCTGGACCCTGCTGATGACCGTGCCGTTCCTGTTCGGCTGCTCGCCATTCTGGTTCGCCTGGTGCATTGGCATCATGCTTCACGCCGCAGTCGTGGCGGTAGTTTTTCGCCTGTCCTCCGAATACTTCGACCTGAACACCCCCGCTGCCGCCTTCACCGCGCTTTTGACCGGTCTGGATTGGCAGCTCGCCTGGTCGGCGGTATCAGGTATGGAAACTACCATGTTCATTCTGGCCGCTCTCGTCGGATTGCTGTTGAGCCGGAAATCCCGGACACCGGCCGGCGCGTTCGCCTGCGCCGCCCTCCCGGCATTCATCCGCCCGGAAGGCGGGCTGCTATTAGTCGCAACGGCAGTGGATCGTATCGCGGAGTCCCATGGCTGGCGAAAAATAACCTGCATCCTGGAAGCCGGCCTGGCGGGGCTTGCACCACTCCTCTTCACAGGATTCGTGCGCGGGAACCTTGTGCCGTCCACCTTTACCGCCAAGACCACGGGTTTCTCCGGATCGCACATGCGCTTCCTGTT
>JAFGDC010000301.1 GCA_016932295.1 candidate division CSSED10-310 bacterium | reverse complement strand
GGATTGCCGCCCAGGGTGACGAACAGGCTTTCCCGCGCCCCGAGCGGACAGCCGCAGGCGGCGGTCATGATCGATAACTTGACGGCTCCCATGCCATTGATCAGGACGGCGGCGGCGACCGCGGCCAGGAGCATCCATCCCGGCCGCGCCGGTCGGAGTGCACTCGTCAACGCATCGCCGTCCAGTCGGGCGGTGATCACCACCAGCAGCACCACCGACACAAGCAGCGGCAGAACCCCCCGCCGGAGGCGCGGCAGCATGATCCGCCGCAGCTCGCCGGCAGCCACGGTCGAAGCCATCCTCTCTCAGGTCAGGCCGCAGGAGCGGCTCATTTGATGCGCGGGCGGGCGGCCAGTGGATGCCAGGTGTAGAAAATACCGTCCACGGCGATCCGCGCCGCGGCGGCGGCACCAGGTTCCAACTGGTCGATAGACGTCTCGTACATCTCGTACAGCGTCTGCAGCCAGGCGGCGGTGGGCAGGGCCTGGGCTTGCAGCATCCGCATGGCGTCCACCCGGTTCGCCGCCTTGATGCCGATAAACCGCCTCGTCACGTCTTCTTCCAGGGCAGTAGTGTCAGCAATGGCACAGTCCGCGATCCACACCCTCTGCTCACCGGTATCCTCGGTCTCCTCATCCATCTCGAAATCATACTGCAGGGCGAACCGGTCGATGAGTAAATCGCGCACGTGCCGGAAACTGAAATGCTGCGCGGAAAAGGCTGGATAATGAATGAGCGGGATATGCAGATGGGGCGTCTCGTAACAGAAAATCGACAGGCTCGTATGCAGCGGAATGCCGAGCCCTTCAAGAAAATACTCGATGAACTCCAGGTTCCTGGTATATACATTGAATACCTTGTGCTCGGTCAGAAACACCTCGGTGTCCGGCTCCTTCGACATGGCGCCGAACCCTACGAACCCGTCATCCAGAATGACCGCCTGGTGGTCGCGAAAAAATTCCAGCAGCTCCTCCTTGTTGACCGGCGTGTCACCTGTCAACAAGTCACGCTCATGACGCTGGTCCAGGGTGAGAATCTCCAGCAAAGGCAGCACCTGCTCCGGAAGAATGCGAAACAGGTGAATGAGCAGATGGCCGACGAACTCGAAACTGGCCACGATCTGCACCAGGTATCGATCTCCCAGCTCTTCGTTCACCTCATACTCGATCGTGTAACCGGTCTCTTGGGCATAGGGCTGTTCAGGGTACACCCCGAGGGGAAAGGCGAATTCACCGAATTGCACGCGGCTCGGTGGTGATGGTGATGTGGGTCGTTCCAGCATTGCTACCTCTCCGCGCATTTATTCCAGAGTACCCCACAAGGTGTCAAGCGGTGTCATGGAACCGGCCTTTATCCGTGGCGGTGGAGACCGATCAGGCCGGCATATCGTCCTGAATTTTTCGTACTAAAGGCATTTACCATCCCACGATAACGACATGGTTTCCAACCAGGAAATGGGCGGCTCTTTACGATATGCAATAAAATCAATGCATTATAAAGACGCACCTACGCATGCTTCACACGGCTGATTCCGCGGATTGAATCAACAGAACGAAAAAAAGAACCGTTCCCCGAAGGAAACTAGGTCAGCCGCTTGCTGAACCGCACCGCGCTCAGGGTAAAGATAATGGCTCCGCTCAGGGCAAGCGCCGCGATGTTCGGCCACAATTCAGGCAGACCACCGCCCTTCAGGAACAGGGTCCGCACGATTGACATAAAGTAACGCACCGGATTGGCGTAGGTCAGGTACTGTACGGCCACCGGCATGTTATGGATGGGAATGAAGAAGTTGCTCATGATAATGGCGAAGATATTGACGAACCAAGTGAGGAACAGCGCCTGCTGCTGGGTTTTGGAGATGGTCGACACCAGCAGCCCCAGGCCCAGCGTATTGAACAAAAACAAGACGATGCATCCGAACAGCAGCAGCAGGCTGCCGCGAATGGGAATATGAAAATGCCAACGGGCCAGGCCGATGGCAATGACGGTGATCACGGTGCACACCAGGGCATAGGGCACGGTCTTGCCGGCCATGAGCTGGGCAGGCCGAATGGGGGTTACCATGATCTGTTCGAGGGTGCCTATTTCCCTCTCCCTGACGATACCCATACTGGTGAGTGCGGAGGTGGTCATGGTCATGAGGATGACTATGATGCCCGGAATCATGTAGTTGCGGCTCTCCAGGTCGGGATTGTAGCACACCACGGAAGCCAGCCCCGCCATCGTGTGCTCCGATCCGTCCGGGTTCCTCCGGACCCACTCCACCACTATATCTTGAGAGAAGTCACGGAGGATGGCGTTGAGGTATCCGAAGGCCACCCGCGCCGAGTTGGCATCGGTGCCGTCCAGCAGCACCTGGATGGCGGCGGTCTCCTGCCGGTCCAGCCGCCGGGAGAAATCCTCCGGGATGACGATGCCCACGGAGGCGGTCCGGTTCTCCAGCAGCGTCACCACCTCCTCCGCATGCGCCGCTTCGCCGGCGGGAATGAAGTAACCGGCGGCAAACAACTTGCCCGCCAGCTTGCGGCTGTGACTGGAGCCGTCCAGATCCACGATGCACATGCCCAGATTCCGCACGTCGGTGGTGATGACATAGCCAAGCAGGAAGAGCTGAATGAGGGGCATCAGGATGATCATCCGCATCGACAGGGGATCACGGACGAACTGTTTCAATTCCTTGACGATCAATAACCAGACGGTTCTCATGACTCCCCCAATCGCTTCTTGAATTTCAGCGCGCTGAGAATCAATAGCCCCAGTCCGAACGCCGCCAGGAAACCCAGTTCGTGCATAAACCATGAGACACTAAGCCCCTTCAACATGCTGCCACGCGCGATCACCATGAAATACCTGGCCGGCACCAGCATGGTGATGTACTGGATGAGCACCGGCATGCTGGCGATGGGGAAAATGAATCCGGACAGCATGATGGACGGCAGCATGGTGGTGAACAGAGCCAGCATGATGGCCGTCTGCTGGGTGGAGGTGACGGTGGAGATCAGCAGCCCTATGGAAAGGCATGAGGTGACATACAGAATGGTCATGGCGGCCAGATGCAACAGGTCTCCCCGCACCGGCACCCTGAACCAGAGATGGGCGACGGTAACAATGAGGATACCATCCAGAAACGCCAGAAAAATATAAGGCACCACCTTACCGACGATCACCTGGACGGGCTTGATGGGTGCCACCAGCAATTGTTCCATGGTACCGGTCTCCTTTTCCCTGGCGATGGTGATGGAGGTCAGAAGCGCCGAAATCATCATGAGGATGAAGGCCACCAGTCCGGGAACGAAGAAATATGAACTCTTGAGGTCCTCGTTGAAGAAAATCTTGGGTGCGATCCGCAGGGGTGGGGTGAATCGCGGATTCAGATCGCTGGTGAATTCAGCCATGATCATGCCGGCATAGCCCAGGATGATGGTGCCGATGTTGGGATCGCTGCCGTCCACCAGGATCTGCACGTCTGGGGACTGCCCGGCCCGCAGGTCCCGCTCGAAACCGGCTGGTACCACCAGCGCCGCCATCAGGTCATCCGACCGGAACATCGGTTCCGCCATCGCGGCCGCCGCCAGCCGGGCGGTGACATGGAAGTATCCCGACATCACGAACCGGTCGATGATCTGGCGGGAAGTCGTGGAATGATCCAGATCGACGATACCCAGGGAGATGTCCCGCAGATCCAGGTTGAGGGCGTACCCGTAAAGAAACAGCATGAGGATGGGCATCACGATGATGATGGTGAGGCTGCGCGGATCACGCAGGATATGCAGAAATTCCTTCATGATCATGGCCAGGATTTTCATGACGCCCCGCCCGTCGTGCTGCCACCACCTTGCCGCCCGTTGTCGTCTTCCTCGATGAGATGGATGAACACCTCCTCCATGGTGTCCTTGCCGTACGTCGATTTCATCTCCCACGGCGAGGCCGCGGCGATCAACCGGCCGTGGTGCATGATGGAAAGCCGGTGACAGTATTCCGCCTCGTCCATGTAATGCGTGGTGACGAACACGGTGGTGCCGCCGGCCGCCAGTTCGTAGATGATGTCCCAGAAATTCCTGCGGGCGGCGGGATCGACGCCGCCGGTGGGTTCGTCGAGAAAGAGGATGCGCGGCTGGTGCAGGATGGCCGAGGCCAGAGAGAGCCGCTGCTTGAATCCCAGCGGCAGGGCCCGCACCATGCTTCCCAGCAAGTCCCGCAAACCCAGCCGGTCGGCCACCACGGCGATCCGCTCGCGCAACCCGTGGTTGTTCAATCCGTACACCCCGCCGAAAAAATGCAGATTTTCCCGCACAGTGAGATCGTCATAGAGCGAGAACCGTTGCGACATGTACCCGATGATCCGCTTGATCCGCTCCGGCTCGCGGTCGATATCGAAACCACCCACGGTGCCCCGGCCGGAGGAGGGCCGCAGCAGGCCGCACAGCATGCGGATAGTGGTGGTCTTGCCGGCGCCGTTGGCGCCGAGGAACCCGAAAATTTCACCCCGATGCACCACGAGATTCACCTTGTCGACGGCCACGAACGAGCCGAACTGCCTGCTCAGATCCACCATCTCGACCGCCGCGCCAGTCATGATTCCTCCATGAGTGACAGGAAGGCGTCCTCGATGCCCGGTTCCGCATCCCACATGACCACCTCACCCTTCGGCCGGCCGACCATCAGTGCCGCTCCCTGCCGGCGGATGGAATCCGGATTGTCGGTGGCCACATGGATGTGATCGCCGAATTCCTTGACGGAATGGATGTCCTGCATGGCTTCGAGGCTCGGACGGAGTGATCTGACAGCCCGGCCGCCGAAGGCAATGATATGGTGATGGAAATGGTTCGTTATCTCAGCCGGAGGCGCCTCGGCGAGGATAGCGCCGTGATGCATGAAGGCGATCCGGTCGCAGCGCGCCGCCTCATCCATGTACGGCGTCGTGATCAGGATGCTGACCCCCTCGTCCCGCAATTCCTGGAGGATCTTCCAGAACTCGCGGCGGGACACGGGATCCACGCCCGTGGTGGGTTCATCCAGCAGAAGCAGGCGCGGCTCGTGAATGAGCGTGCAGGAGAGGGCGAGTTTCTGCTTCATGCCGCCGGAGAGCGCCCCGGCGCGGCGGCGCGCGAACGGACCCAGACGGCTGAAACGCAGCAGCCGGGCCATCCGCTGCCGGCGCTGAGTGCGCCTCACGCCGTACAACGTGGCGAAAAACACCAGGTTTTCGTTGACGCTCAGGTCCGGATACAGCGAAAACCGCTGGGGCATGTAACCGATGAGATCCCGGACCTGCCGCTGCCGGCGTTCATGATCCAGACCGAAAATTTCCACCGTACCCCGATCCGCCGTCAACAAACCGCAGATGATCCGCAGCAGGGTCGTCTTGCCGGCCCCGT
>JAFGDC010000300.1 GCA_016932295.1 candidate division CSSED10-310 bacterium | reverse complement strand
TCCGGACATGACCGGTCATGTCCGGAGGCTGGCGGGACAACCGCGACACCCTGACAATGGCATATAAAACGGCCGGGCAGTAAAGCCCGGCCGTTACTTACAGACTCAATACACGTTCAGATAGGGCCAGAGCGCGCTGGGGTTGCCGTCCTGATCCACTGCGCGGACCTCCAGCAGGTAGAGCCCTTCGGGAAGTTGATCGTAGGGCGGAATGGTGATGGAGAGCCCGAAAATCCCGTCACCCGCGGCAAAATCGCCGTTGGCGCCGTCATCCTGCAGATAGACGCCGGTGCCCGCGCCGCCGAAGTAGAGTTCCACGTAATGAATGTCGCTGTACCCATCGGGATCCTGGACGAAGGCGACGAGGTTGAGGGGACCACCCATCTCCGGACTGGCCTGGGTGCCCATGTATCCTCCCATGGCTACCTCCGGGAAGGCGGGGCCGGGCGGTGTGCCGATTTCGCCGCCGTACTGCCACAGCGGCGGCGGCAGGACCGGCGGGCGGGCGTAGTCAGGCGTCGATGCGCCGGGGAGTACCGGGCCGCTGCCGATGCAGTTGTAGTATGGCCAGATACTGCCAACATTGCCTTCCTGATCGGTGGCGCGGAGTTCCAGGGGATATACTCCGGACGGCACGCCCGGCTGGATGGGCAGAGCCAGCCCGAAGATGCCGTCACCGGCAGCGAAGTCGTTCTGCGTACCGTCGTCGGCCAGGAAAACACCGGTCGGGACACCGGCGTAGAGCACTTCGGCGACACCCACGTCATTCTGCGGGTCGGCGAACCAGGCAAGAAGCCGCAGGTTACCGCCCAGACCGGAGTTGATCCAGGTTCCCCAGTAACCAGCCAGAAATGATTCCGGAGCGAACTGGGCGGGCATGCCGGAGACCTCGGCCGAGTATTCACTGTAGTTGCCGGCGGCATCCTGGGAGGCGACGGCGAAATAGTACGTTCTCCCGTTGACCAGACCACGCACCATGTATTCCGGCATCACCACATCGCCGAACTGTTCCTTCGGATAATAATATTCGCTGGTGTAGTAGTAATTTCCTTCAAACCTCGATTTTTCACCCCAGCACACCCAGTACCCCTCCAGGTCTGTCTCGTTGTTGGCGCGCCAGCGGATCAGCACCCCATGATCCTCCGGGATGGCGATAACCTCGCCGGGGATTCCCGGAGGCGTGGTGTCCACCGTGGTAAAGGTGACCGAGTAGTCGTCCACCGGAGACGGTTCCGCCACCCCGTCGCCGTCGCCATCCAACGGGTTGCCGTAGATGTCCAGGATGCCCTCGTAACCGCTCTTCACGGTCATCGCTATGCTGCTGTTGGCGCGCAGGGTCGAATCAGGATAGTAATAGATGTCCTTCCGGTTGGCGGACAGGAAAATCGATCCGTACAGCGGAATCCCGTCCTGGGTGACCTGGATGTTGCTGATGGTCACCGTGCTCTCGTCCAGTTCCTTGTTGCAGAAGATCTTGAACGGCAAGTCGCTGCCGACGTTGTAGACCCCCTCCATACCGGGATCTGTGCCATTGACGCGGATGAGGGTGAAGTCCCGCTCCGACAGCCAGACCTCGATGCCCGTGCCGCCGCTGACGCCGTGGCCGCCGACAATGTCCGGCAGACCGTCGTTGGTGAAATCGGCCACATCCACGCCGATATAATCGCCGTTGGTGGTGGGCGGTGAAAGGTTGGAGAAGGAGAACGGCCGGCTGGGACCGGTGAAGCTGCCGCGCCAGACCGAGATGCCGGTGCCCAGGTTGGCCACGGTCACGTCAGGGATGCCGTCGTTGTTGATGTCGTCAGAGGCAACGTTCTGCTTGAAGCCGGAATCGAAATACGATGACGAGTACCACCGGTATGGACAGTTGCTGCAGCCGGTATTGGCCCGTGCCATGCAGCCGGAGCCGCCTTCCGTCAACACCAGGTCGGGCGTGTGATCGAGGTTGAAATCCTTGGTGAGAGCGCCGTAGAAGTTATCCTGGCCCGATGAGGAGAAGATGACGCCATGGCTGCTGAATTCCAATTCGTCGCTGCCGGGCGGCGAGGTGATATACCAGTAGATGCCGCCGGCGCCGGTATAACCGGAACAGATAAGGTCCTTGACGCCGTTCTGGTTGAAATCGGCGATCTCGACGTTCCAGAAGCTGTAAATCGCACCGGTGAGAGGAGACTGGCCGGCCTGGAACGTGCCGTCGCCGTTCCCGAGCCATACCTGGACAGAGCCGCCGTTGCCGTCGTAATCCTTGGCGCCGGCAATGTCCAGCTTGCCGTCGTTGTTGATGTCATCAATGTCCACATCCCAGTAAGAGCCGCTGGCCACCGGCCCGACGTTGTTCCCCCAGGTACCGTCGCCATTGGACAACCAGACGAACACACCCTGCGTGGAGTGACCGGCGGCGATATCCTGATATCCGTCCTGATTCAAGTCACCGGTATCGACTGAATAGAATTTGCTCACCTGGGTGGGTGATTCACCCAGCTCGAAATCACCGCCGCCGTTGCCATAGAACGTCCAGACGCCGTCCTTGCCCACTTCGAAATTGGCGGCCACGATATCCGGCTTGTGATCGTTATTCAATTCCGCGATCTTGACACCGTAAAACTGCCCATAGGCAACCGGCTTCGCGATCCAGCCGTGGAACTGGTATTTGTCCGTCCCGTTGCCGATCCAGACCTGGATACCGCCGTTGGATGCATTGCTCGCCACCACATCGGGATTGCCGTCGAAATTGAGATCCTTCGAGGCGGCGATGGCCAGGTATTCCGAGTTGCTGATGGGTGAAGTCTCCAGGTTCCAGCCGTACACGGCGTTGCCCGTCCACACCAGCACGCCGCTCTCGTCGGCGGAAGAGGCGAAGATATCCGCCTTCCCGTCACTGTCCAGGTCACCGCTATCCAGGTCGTGAAACCGGTGATTGCTGAGCGGTCCGCGCCCGGTGATGAAGGTGAAGTAGTCGCCCACCTTGAAATCGACCGTGCCGGCCAGCAGTTCAAATTGCACCGCGCCGTCATCCGAGGTGTAGATCTGTCCCACCACCGCCCGGGCGGTCTGCTCGCCGCTGATGTCGCCCACCACCTTGAAGATGCCGCCCCTGAAAGCTTCCTCAAGGCACTCGACCCGCCATCCCTCGGTGATGGTGACCTCGTTGTCGGTGTTCACGGCGCTCATGCCGCCGGTGCCCTGGTTATGTGCCCCGGGTTCCGGCATCGATGCCCATGACTTCTGGAACCATGACCCGTCTTCCTGCTGATACCAGACGTATAATCCGCGCTCCTTGGAGGCGGCCACGATATCGGTGTTGCCATCATTGTTGATGTCAACCACCCGCAGTGATTCATACGAGCCTGAGGTGGCCGGCGTGGTGGCGGCGCTCCAGGCACCACCGCCGAGATACTCCCACACCTTGATGCCCTGGTTGTCGGCGCAACCCACCAGGTCGACCCGGCCGTCCTTGTCCATGTCCTTGAGTGCCAGGGCTTCGAACACGCCTACATTGGACGGTCCAGTGTAATTGGTCCAACTGCCGCCCCCGTTCATCCACATGTCGATGCCGCCGGCGGCGCGACCCGCCACCAGGTCGGGCTTGGCATCATAATTGAGATCCGCGGCGGCGAGGCTGACATAGGGGTCACTGATATCGGGACCACGGTTCTCGGTCCAGGTGGTCCGGAACGTCGCGAAAACGAACTGATCGCCGCCATTCATCGTGCCTTCGACATTGAAGATCACCTGCCCGTAATCAGCGAAATACGTTTCAGACACCTCGCCGCTGGAAAGATTGCCGGACACACTGCCGCTCACCGTGAAATTGTACGCATCGACCATGGTCACGTACCAGGTCTCCGTCAGGGTGGCGGTATTGTCCAGGCCAATCACGGTGAGGGTGCCTTGCCCCAGCGGAATGTGTGCGACAGGTTTCGGATGAAAGATCACCGGACCGACCACGGGACCGTTCTGCAGAAACGCCTTGACGCCATGTTCACCGACGGCGGCAATGTCCTTGAACGAATCCTGGTTGATGTCGACGCAGACCACTTTTTCGTACTTGTCGGTGGTCAGCGGTCCGTTCGGAACCGCAAATGTGAAGTAATCACCGGTTACGAAGTTGACGGGACCGGAGCTGATCCGGAAACCCATGATCGGCCGCCAATCAGTGAAATAGGCGTCGACCACCGGAGGAGTGTACTCGGCCGGATCCGAGGACAGCAGCTTGCCGCGCGCACTCGAGACTTCGAACCGGGCTTTCTTCAGGTAATATCGGATGGCGTCGTTGTTTCCCGGCGGAGTGCCGCCGCTGTTGATCCGGAAGGTCACCTCATCGTGGTCGGAAGTATACCACTGATCCGTATATGCATTGGTGTCCTGCTGGCCAGTGCGCGGCGAAGTGATTTTCCAGTACCCGCCGGATTCATTGTACACACAGGTCCACACCTCATTATCGTTCACCAGCATTTCGGTGATGGTGACATCGGGATCGAGGGTGCAGTCGCCGTCATTGGGCTGGCCGTTCAACTTGCCGTAGATGATGTAGTCCACCTCCGTCGGGGAGATGCAGGTCGCCACCCAATCCTCCACGTCGATAAACGCGTTGCCGATGGACACGTTCTGTATGATGCCGTCGCCGACATTGGTGGGGCCGGCCAACGGCTCCGTGGCGGATGGTCCGGTGGGAGACCCGAGATTGGACAGCGCCCAGAACCACCGGTTGCCGGAAGTGTAGGACTGTCCGAACCACAAGGGCAAACCATCGACGATCGCGGTCTCTTCATCATGCCCCTTGGCGGCTAACACATCGTTGATACCATCCTTGTTCAAATCCTCGACAATCACGTCGGTGTAGATACCGAGCGAGGCAGGCGAAACCATCGACGTCCAGTCGACCGCCAGGGCGGTGAACCCTGGTGCCAGCATAACCGCCAGGACGGTCGCAAGTAGCAGACTCGTTCTCATGCAATCCTCCCGTCATCAGATTGGGTTACGTATTTACTCATTACTATAATTCCCAACAGCGTCTTGAAGAATATTAGATGCCGACCGCCATTTCAATGCCTTTGCTTCGCCCCACATCCACCGCATGAATTCTCCCGGGTGTTCCGCAGCCGCCTCCCGACATCGCCGCTGTCATCATGGCGGTGCAGGATGATAACGGGATTGTTATAGTTTTTCAATGAGATACCAAATTTAACGGGAATTTCTGGTTCGCCGGGACGATACGGTGATGATGAGGAGAGATGCGCGGCGGGACGTTCGCGGGTATACTCTTCGCAATCAAGGAGCACTCATGCCGGACGTATCCATCGTCATCGTCGCCTGGAACAACCGTGAGGATTTGCGCGCCTGCCTCGACGGCATCGCCGGCCAGACTTTCAGAGACATCGAAAC
>JAFGDC010000299.1 GCA_016932295.1 candidate division CSSED10-310 bacterium | reverse complement strand
GGCACGATTGGATTATTGGTGCTCGGACTGATTCTGGCCGGCCTGATGAGGCTGCGGAAGAACTGATCACATAAGAAAACGATTGAAAAGCGCCGGTAATCCGGCGCTTTTTTTACATCAGCCGCGAGACGGCGGATGCATGCCGAACCAATCCGACACCGGCCGCGATCGAATGCAGACCATAAAGAAAGAGACGGGCACTCACGGATCGGTCCGCGGTCCGATGTATAACGGACATCCGGCAGCACCCTGAAAGCTGCCCGGACGGACGACAAGGGAAAAGCGGACGGGAACCGCTTCCATTCATGCGTTCCGGGTGTTCACACTGAAATAGGCATACCGGCATGGATACGTCTCCCGGCGCTGGGGAAAACAGGCGGTCAAACCCCGGCTCCCGCCGCTCCACGAGTCCACACCGCCTGTGACTGTGGCGCGGAGCGGTATACGGGCACCAAGGTCGCTTTTCAAGGGTAATGGCGCCGTCCACGGAACAGTGTACCGAGCAATCTCGCCAAATCGATTTGAGCGAAGCCGGAATTCATCGTCGCAAGCCCTTCAGTGCCATCACTTCACAACGATGATTACAAGATTCCAGGTACGACCCCAAGCAGGAGATTACAAGATTACAGGTACGACCCCGGCGGAAGATTATTCAAGCATGGCGCGGCGGGCCGCCAGGCGCTCCAGACCGTCCTTGTCGCCGAGCGCTTCGTACACCGCAGCCAGCTCGTTCATATAGGTCAGACTGTCGGGCACAAGCTCGAGAGCCTGTTCCAGCAACTCCCTGGCTTCCTCATTACGCCCCAAGTATCCATAAGCCGAACCAAGACTCGCCAAAACGTAGTGGTTCCTCGGCGCATACTTCCTGGCCTGCTCGATATACTCCAACCCGCGCTCCGCATCGCCCTTGCCACGGATCTCTATGAATCCAAGATTATTGAGGGTCGCCGGATCGGATTCCTTCAGCCGGTGCGCCGCCAAAAACGCCGCCTCGGCGCGTGGCCAGTCTTCAGCCTGCAGGCTCAGCAACCCAACATGGAACTGGGTGAGAAAATGATCCTCATCCATGGCCAGTGCCTTGTCATAGTGCGCCAAGGCTCTGTCCGGCTTACCCCAGCTCTCGTAACAAAGACCCAGCAAGTACTCCAGACCAGCATCCTGCGCCCGCAATTGCAAGGCCCGTATCAACAGCTCTTCAGCCCGTTCATACTGCCCGAGATCGGTGTACACATCCCCCAACTCCATGAGGAACCGGCTATTGCCCGGATCCTCCTCCACGAGCTTCTCCAGCAGGGCCGCGCCTTCCTCCAGGTTCTTTCTCGACAATAATCCACTGGCCTGTTGATAGAGGTTGAACAGGCCTATGCGCTCCTTGGGATCGGGCAGGGCTTCCCCGGCGCCATCGCCAGCCGCGCCGCCGCCCACGAAGTAACCCAAGGCCCGCAGACGTTCCACCATCTCGTCGGTAACGGCGACATGCTCCGCCCGGGCATCACCCGCACCGGCCACCATCCCCAACAATCGCTCACGCAGACTGGCGGCGGCAGCCGGTTCGATCTTCACCATATTCCCGCCTTCCGGTCCAGGAGTTGCAATGGAGTACAACTCCTCCTCGGGCGCCTGGATGAAGAACCAGTCACCGAATCGCACACCTTTCAGCTCGCTCCAGTTGAACGACCGCGGGATAAACGCCTCGCTGTACACCGGTTTTGACTCGCTCTTACCACCGTTCACCAGCGGCAGCAGGCTGATCCCATCCATCGCCGGCGGCGGCTCGATCCCAAGCAGCGCCAGCAGGGTCGGCATGAGATCCACCTGCGAGACGCGTTCGCCAATTCTCAATCCTTCCTCCATCAATCCGGGCGCTCTGATAATCATGGGTACATGAGTAGCGCCACGATAGATGAACATCCCATGCGTCCGCTCACCGAACTCGCCGAGACTCTCCCCATGATCGGCCACGAGTGCGACGATGGTGTGGTCCCACAATCCACGATCGCGGAGCGCCGAGAAAAAGTACCCCAGCCAGTCGTCCATGTAGGCTATCTCGCCATCGTACGCTTCCGGATACGCGGTTTTGTATGGATGCGGCGGATCATAATCGGCGTGCGGATCATAGTAATGCAGCCACAGGAAGAAGGGTTGTTGCGCCCGTTGTTCCTCGGTCGCATCCAGCCACTCCACGGCAAGGAAACTCACCTCGGACGCGCGCCTGTCAACAGGCAGCCGCCCCTTCTGTTTCGGTTTGACGAAACGATCGTTGTAGAACCTGAATCCCTGGTTCAAGCCGAACTGGTTGTTAAGAATGTACGAGGCGACGAAGGCCGTGGTGAGATACCCTTTTTCTTCGAGCACTTCGGCGAGGGTGCGGTGCTGGTCTCCGAGCCGGTAGATGTTGTTATCCCGCACACCGTGAGTGAAAGGATACGTACCGGTGAAAATGCTGCAATGGGCCGGCAGCGTCACCGGTTGCACGCTGAAGGTCTCGTCGAACTGCACTCCGCCTGCGGCGAGCCCGTCGATATTGGGGGTTCGAATCTTGTCATACCCGTAGCAACCGATGTGGTCAGCCCTGGTGGTATCCACGGTGATGACCACCAGGTTCATGGGCGTCGGCTGAGGACCGCAGCCGCCGGCGACCGCCATTGCCGAAAGGGTGAGGCACAAGAACCAAGCCGCGTGGTCACGGTCGCTTCGGCCGTTCATCATGATGCCCCCTGGAGCATCGCGAGACGTGAATGTCTGCAATGAATGTCACTTCTCATCAGCCTGCTCCATCATCCTCTTGTGCATGGTGATAAACGCATGAATATCGGCAGTGTGCGGATCGTTCGGGCAGGCCATGAGATACCTCTCGTAGAAACCAGCGGCATCCCCGGCCTCTCCACGCCGCAGGCAAAGGTCGCCATTCGCCCTGATCACCTCGGGATGATGCCATTCTCTCTCGTCGACCCCATCCAGAACCTTCCGTGCCGCCGTCAAGTCTCCGGTGTGCAGGAAAAACCTGAAGAGATCCATACGGAGGGCGAGCAATCGCGGGTGGTCACGCAGCGCGGTTTCGTACATTTCCTGCAACCCCATCGGATCATCGCGCAGTCGATAGAGCATGCTCAGCCTCTGGTAGGTTTCATAACACTGCGAATCGAGGCCCAGGGATTCCCGCAGCACCACAGCCGCTTCATCGAGCCTGGCCTGGCCCAGCAGCAGCAGCGCGAACCCGTTCAATCTCTCCGGAGTCTTCTTCATGTCGATGATGCGCTTGTAGAATTTCTCAGCCTTTTCAATCCTGCCCCAGCGCAGGTAGAAATCGGCCAGTTCGCCATGTGCGAACGCGTCGCCTTCGGATGCCTCGAGGTTTTTCAGGAGCAGCGCCTCGGCACGCAGATAGGCTTCTTCACCCACGATGCTTTTAATTTTCGGTTTGAACCTCACTCGCTCGCATCTCACGTTGTCGCCCATGGAGATCCCGTTGTTCCCGCAGTAGCCGCCCGGAAGTTCGAGGATGGCGGTGATGGGGATGGCCCGGGCCATGTATCGATCCAGAGGAGCGTTCTCGTAGATGTGAACGATTCGATTTTTCTCGTTGATGAGAAGGATGTCGAGCGGATAGTCGATGCCGTGCGTGGTGACGGTGTAGATATCCTGCCTCGGGAAAAGCAACAGCAGGCCTTCTCCATCGCGAAGCCGGTCATGACCGCGAAGACCCGTGCGCCACTCTTCCGGAGTATCGGCGAGCCAGACGTTGAGTTCTCGAACACCGCCGCCGGACAGGATGCCGAGTCGCCTGGTATCCTCCGCGCGGGCTGCGGCATAACCGCTGAGAATACCCAGGATGCAGATGAACCGCAGATCCCTGCGCAGTCGTCCGCGTGGTGGGGCATTGCAGGACATGCTGTTGACCTCCGGGGATAACGATCAGAGGTTTATATTCCCATGCCTGGGGCATGTCAAACGGCGGTGCGCCGATGGGTGTCGCGTGCATGCAGCCCGAACATCATCAGGTGAATTTCGGCATTGTCAGGAAAGCGCGCGTCGGCTGTTTATGATGCCGGAAACCATGCGCCGGAGCCTGGCACCAGGTCACGTTCCGGAGTCTACCCGGCATCCCCGGCTTCAACCTCGGATTTCCGCATCTCCTTGATGCCGTATTCGATCAGTCCGGAGAAGCTCAGATTCAAATGCAGCCGCCCATCTTTCATCACCAGGTCGAACCTGTCCATGGTCACCTCCGGCGGAAGCTTCTTCCTGATTTCCTCCCCCTGCAGCATCAACAGGCCCTTCATCTGTTCGCAGAACTCCATTGCCTTGCACCCGAACACCACTTCCGCATGCAGCTTGTCACCAGTCTCGGTCCGCACTCCCCAGCACAGGTTGTCCAGGTTTTCAGCGAACAACGGAATCCCCACTGTTTTTAGCATCATGGCCTCCTCTTCGGCCATGTTCTCCATCTGCTCGTCAGCGCCGCTCACCGCCATCAGTGTGTGTATCAGCACCACCAGGTTACCGTTCCTGTTGTCATGCACGCCGTAGGCCAGCGCATCCTTCTCCACCAGATCCCGCAGGCGCAGCATGGTTTCGTGCCGCTGGTTCGTTCCCTTGTGCAGCGCCATCACCGCATCATCGAGGACCGCGGCCTCATTCGACAACACCGCGTTGCCTCCATAAACACCGATCCACGGCCCCCCGTTCTTCAACTTCACGGAATAATACGCATCCGTCCGTCGCACCTCATCGAAACCTGATTCAGCGCCCTCCCTGATCACCAGGCCAAAAAATTTCCCCGCCGGCTTCAGGTAACGCGCCGCCGCGATCCATATCAGTCCGTCGCGCCATTCACCACCGAGACATTCATTCACCAGCACGACGCGAACCGGCAACAGCTTATTCAACTCCTTATCCGTGATCTCCCTCGGACCGTCCTTGCCACCAAAGAATCCAGCCAGCGGATTGCGCCCATCCTGCATGCCGCCCTCCAGCTTGTCCTTGATGAACTGCTCTTTCTGCAGCCGGTTGATCAGCTCGATCAATCCGCGATCTTCCGGCGCCAGCCTGATGCACGCATAGTTACTGAAGTTCTCCGTCATCAACGCGGTCTCGGGAGCCAGATCCGTGGATGAGGTGAACCACCAGAAGGTGAACACCGATACCCCCACGATCAGCAGGATCACCACCAGGCAGCCCAATCCGCAACCAGCCAGACACTTGCCACTTTCACCACGGCGTACCATGTTCTTGACATCCTCTCTTTTTCCCATCAGTCTCCCTCTCCCTTCCATGCAGTCCCCGGCAGCCCGATCCAGTCCGACGATGGCCTCGCTGCACTGCCGGTTCCACTATCTCTCCCGATCATTGATCCCAGGTATGCACTCTTCACTCTATACAAATTCGAGGAATCCGTCACTGCTCCAGGGATACCAAAATACCCTGCCTGAATTCTCCTGATTCTTCCACAGCCGCCTCCTGACGTCGCCGCCGCCATCATGACGGTGACGTGTGGAAACGGGATTGTTACTTTTTTCAATGAGCTACCAAATGTTGTGGAGATTCTGGGGATGCCGCACGCGCCAATCCTTCAAAACATCTCTGCGCCCGATCCGACATGCTCCAGGGCACACCGGGAACCAGATCCAGCAGCCGCCCTTCATCCACTTCCCGCAGCGCGAATCCCCCGAATCCAGACACCACCATCCGGCGCAGGCGCAGGGCCAACATTCCCACCCCTCCGTACATGCCGGGCAACCGCTCCCTCAGTACCGCCCGCACCTCGTTGCGGCGCCGGTTACCAGCCAGCAGCTCCGCCGCCAGGCCCTCCAGTCTGGCCTCGAAATCCGCATCTCCCGGACTCAGCCGCCAGCGATCGATGCCCAGTTCAGCGGCGAGCCGTATCAGTTGGTCATCATCGGAAACCATCACGGTTGGCACCGCCTCTTTGAGGGCCAGCACCGCCGCCGAGGCGTTCATGGTGATCAGCATCCGGAGCCCGCCCAACAGGGCAGCGAACTGCCGGCCACGATACTCACGACAATCCACCACCACCGGCGGCGATCGCATTCCCGCGGCAAGTCGCCGGCAGCCTTCCGCATCCAGCCCGTCCGCGCTGAACACCACCACCCGTACTCCATGCTCCATAGCCAGGTAATCAAGAATGCGGCCGCACATCATCTGGAACTCCTCCATCCGCGCCGCATGACTCCGATCCGCGAGCGGCGGTTCGTTCATCCTGCCCAACCGCACTCCATTTCCACGCAGCAATCCCTTTCCCCACTGGTACGGATCACCAAAAATCCTTGGTTGAAACAGGTTGTGAAATACGCAGCCGACCACTTGACCGGTATCACATCCCAGTTCCTTCAGACGCTGGCGCGCCCATGTTTCTGAACCGGCTTTATACAGCCACAGGGGATCGGCTGGCACCGGTTCCCGGCTCTCCGATCCGATCGGT
>JAFGDC010000298.1 GCA_016932295.1 candidate division CSSED10-310 bacterium | reverse complement strand
TTTGGCTGTTCGCCAATTAAAGCGGTACGCGAGCTGGGTTTAGAACGTCGTGAGACAGTTCGGTCCCTATCTGCCGTGGGCGTAGGATATTTGAGAGGAGCTGCCCGTAGTACGAGAGGACCCGGGTGGACGAACCTCTAGTGTGCCAGTTGTCACGCCAGTGGCATTGCTGGGTAGCTACGTTCGGATTGGATAAGCGCTGAAAGCATCTAAGTGCGAAGCCAACCTCAAGACTAGATATCCCTGCCGTAAGGCACTAAAGGCGCCACGGAGACTACGTGGTTGATAGGCCAGGAGTGTAAAGGTGGCAACACCTACGAGAAATTGGTTCAGCTTGCTGGATCGAAGACTCAAGCTTACTGGTACTAATCCGCCGTGAGACTTAGCTGATATGCGGTTTCTAACGGTGTTCTCGCACCCTGGAATATTTCAAATAGGTTACACTTTCTCCCGGTGGGTATAGCGGAGGGGCCACACCCGTTCCCATCTCGAACACGGAAGTTAAGACCTCCAGCGCCGATGGTACTGCAGGAAACTGTGGGAGAGTAGGACGCTGCCGGGAAATCAATTTTTAGCCGCCTTCGGGCGGCTTTTTTTTTCCTCCACTACTCCTGACTCCATCCTCCACCATCCGGACACCCAGCCGCAGTACTTCCTGGAATCATCAACAATCCCTCTTTACATCACGATCAATCGCAACGTAGTATATGGTGAACTTCCATAGAGAGGAGCCGCCATGTCGGGACATTCAAAATGGCATTCAATCAAACATAAAAAAGCGGCCGCCGATGCCAAGCGGGGTCGCACCTTTACCAAGATCATCAAGGAAATTACCGTGGCCGCCCGTTTTGGCGGCGGAGATCCGGACATGAATCCACGACTCCGGCTCGCCGTCAATAACGCCAAGGCGGCCAACATGCCCGCTGACAACATCGCCAGAGCCATCAAAAAAGGCACCGGCGAATTGCCAGGCGTGTCCTACGAGGAAGCAACCTACGAAGGATACGGACCCGGAGGTGTCGCAGTCATCGTCGAAGTCCTCACCGACAATAAAAACCGCTCAGTCTCCGAAGTTCGCCATGTCTTCTCCAGAAGCGGCGGCAATCTCGGCTCCAATGGCTGCGTGGCCTTCATGTTCAAGAAAAAAGGACTCATCACCGTCAACGCCGAAGGTATCAATGAAGATGATCTCATGATGCTCGTCCTCGACGCCGGCGCAGAGGATCTTACTTCCGAGGACGACACCTTTGAAATCGTCACCGAACTCTCGGATTTCGATACCGTCAAAGATGCCCTGGAACAACATGGCTTCATCCCCGCGTCAGCGGAACTCACCATGATTCCGGACACTACCGTCAAACTGGAAGGCAAGGAAGCGGAGCAGATGTTGCGCATGATAGAACGGCTCGAGGATCTGGACGATGTCCAGAATGTCTATGCCAACTTCGACATCGATGACGAAATCCTGGACCAGATGGAATAGGGGTGTCTGACTTCCAGCGCATCCTGGGTGTCGATCCCGGCAGCACGGTTACCGGTTTTGGAATTGTCGAGGTGACGGACGGTACGCTCAAAGCAGTTGCCTATGGCGCAATCAAAACTGCCGGTCTCAACCCCTTTCCCAAAAAGCTCGAGCGAATTTTCAACAGTATCGGGGAACTGATCACCAGCCGTGATTTCACCACCCTTGCCATCGAATTTCCCTTTCATCATAAAAACTTCAAGACAGCGTTACGCCTCGGCCAGGCGCAGGGAGTCGTCATACTGGCAGCCGCGGTTCACGGCCTGCCGGTCGCCCAGTACGCCCCCGCCGAAATCAAGCAGGCAGTCGTGGGCTACGGCGGCGGCAGCAAGGAACAGGTCGCCTTCATGGTACGCAGGATTCTGTCGCTGCCGGACGAACCCATGGCTCTGGACACCACCGATGCCCTGGCCGTGGCCGTATGTCACGCCAATCATCATCGCATGCAGCAGCGGCTCGGAGCCCATCTGTGATCGGCTTCATCCGCGGCCACCTTCTCAGAAGCACACCGGATCGCATCATCGTCGATTGCGGCGGCGTCGGCTACGAACTGCTGATTCCTCTCTCCACCTATCGCGCCTTGCCTGCCGTCGGCGGCTTGGTGGAACTGGAAGTGACCAGCATCTGGAGCCAGGAAGCGCTCCTCCTGGTGGGCTTTGAATCAGAAACCGAAAAAGAGATGTTTGCCATGCTCGGCAGCATCTCAAGGATTGGTACTAAACTGGCGCTCGCCATCCTGGGTCATATTGCCCCGGGTGAATTCGTCAGAGCTGTCCAGGATAATGACGTGGAACGATTGTCAAGGATTCCCGGGATCGGCAGAAAAACCGCGGAACGCCTGCTGGTGGAGTGCCGTGACAAGGTCGCACGCCTCACCGGCATCGTTGTCGCTCCCACCGAAATCCCGCTGCTCCCGGAGAGCCCCGTGCAGCACGCCGCCTGTTCCGCCCTCATCAACCTCGGTTACAAGGAAGCGGAAGCTCGCGCAGCGATTCGGGATGCCATGGCGGCGGCGCCGAAGACGGACGATGAACGGGAGTTGATCCGTGCGGCGCTTCGAAATGCATCGCGCCGATCGGGATGAAGGTGAACCGTGAGCAGACTGTTGGATGGTGAACGAAAACCCGATGATCTTGGACGCTCTGTGGACACGCTCCGGCCCAAGCGCTTCGCCGAATATATCGGCCAGAGTGCCGTGAAGGACAAGCTGGCGGTTTTCATCAAGGCCGCCGTTGCCAGGAATGAGGCACTGGACCATGTGCTCTTCTATGGGCCGCCAGGGCTGGGCAAGACCACTCTGGCCACTATCATCGCCAATGAACTCCAGGCACCCATCGAAACAACCTCCGGGCCGGCCCTTGAGCGTCCCGGCGATCTCGCCGCCATCCTCACCAATCTGCGCGCCGGCGGGGTTCTCTTCATCGATGAGATCCATCGACTCAACCGGGTGATCGAGGAAAAATTGTATCCTGCCATGGAGGATTACTGTATCGACCTGATCATTGGGCAGGGACCGTCCGCGCGGATCGTACCCCTGGGATTGGAGCCTTTCACCCTGATTGGCGCCACCACCCGCTTCGGCGCACTCACGTCACCTCTCCGCGACCGCTTCGGCGTGGTCTGCCGCCTGGACTTTTACTCGGCGTCGGAACTATTTGAAATCCTGGTTCGTTCCACGCGGATTCTCGGTGTCAAGGCTGACCGCGAAGGCTTGATGGAAATCGCCCGCCGCTCGCGAGGCACGCCCCGAATCGCCAATCGGCTGCTGCGCAGAGTCCGTGATTTCGCCGAGATAGAGCATGACGGCACCATCACCCTGGCTATCGCCGATCACGCCCTCGAGATCATGGAGATCGACGCGGCCGGGCTGGATGCCATGGACCGAAAAATGATCGACATCATCATCCGTAACTTCGACGGTGGCCCGGTGGGTCTCGAAACCCTGGCCGCCGCCTTGTCGGAGAGCAAGGATACTATCGAGGATGTGTACGAACCGTATCTCATCCAGATGGGGTTCCTGCAAAAATCACCCCGCGGCCGGATCGCCACCGCCAACGCGTACCGTCATCTCGGTATCGCTCCCGGCGCCGGTCAGCGCAACCTGGATCTATGACCAGGCGACGGGCCGGACAGGTTCCGGTTCTGGTTCAGGTTTCGGCGCGGAGGTAGCCGGATGGACCTTCGTGTCGATCAGTTCGACTATCGTCTGTCGCCGGATCGGATCGCCCAGCGCCCGGCAGTACCCCGGGATGCCGCGCGTCTCATGGTGGTGGACAGAGCCACCGGCCGTATCGATCATCACCTGGTGAGGGACCTGCCCGGTCTTCTGCCCGGTCCGATGTTGTTAGTCCTCAACAACACACGGGTCATCCGTGCCAGGCTGTTCGGCCGGAAGCCGTCGACCGGCGCCCGGATCGAACTCTTACTGCTGAGGCCGCTGGAGGAGGACCAGTGGCAAACCATGGCGCGTCCCGCCAAGCGGTTGCATCCCGGAGACGAACTGGAGTTTCCCGGTGCCCGTGCTATGGTGACTTCGCGGGATGGCGCTTTCGCCACCGTGAGATTCCAGGTATCGGGTTCATTCACATCGTTTCTCGAGCAGGCGGGAGCCGTGCCGCTGCCTCCGTACATTTCACGTCCAGGCGGACGGGCGGATGCGGCTGATGAAGAGCAGTACCAAACGGTTTTCTCGGTGGCGCC
>JAFGDC010000297.1 GCA_016932295.1 candidate division CSSED10-310 bacterium | reverse complement strand
GGTATCCCATTCATACATCCAGAATGCATGCTGCCTGACATCGTCATCCATGGCCGTGGGATCCGCCAGGAACGGCGCCTGAATGAGCGCCCCCAGCCCCAGTCCCCAGAGCGCCGCCAGCAGCATGGCGCGGCGCACGGTGAGTCGCATCGTATTCGTCGTTATTTCTGTTCGGCCAGTTTCTGGATGAGCCGATCCAGTTCGATCTTGTAATACTCGCTGCCGGGTGCCTCGCTGACGGCTTGCTGCATGAAGGTGACGGCTTCCTTGAGTTGGCCGTGGTGTTCGAGGATTTCGGCCAGCATGTGAAGCGCGCCTGCCTTGAATTTGCCTGGCTTGGCCATGGACACCGCCTGCCGGGTAAAGCGTTCGGTCTCCTCGATGTTGATCTTGCGTTCCCAGCACCAGATGGCGAACATGTAAAACTGATCCGGTTTGGTTTCCCAATCAGCCCCCAGCATCTGTTTGCGTGCCTGCAGGGCACCCGATTCATCCCGATCGACGTACAGTTTCCAGTCGATCAGCAGCAGGTCGCGCTCGTCCTTGAGGCGACCCGATGCGGCCGCCGCGCTGCCGTCGAGGGCTGCCTTGAGGTATGTTGCCAGTCCATCGAACTGATTGAATTTACGTGCTATTTTGATCATGACCTTGGCCGTCCTGAGCAGATCCCAGGAGGATGCTCCATGGGCCAGCACCTCATCGGCGGCAGCCACCACCTGATCCATGCCGATTTTGTCATTCCATGCGGCATTGGCGGTATTCTCGAAGATCTGGTAGGAAAAATGGACATTGGGAACCTTGGCCAGCTTCTCGGCGCGCCTGTACAGCTCATTCGCTGTCATGTATTCATTTATTTCCGTGTGATACCTGGCCAACTCAAGCGCGAGAGTGAACGTGGGGGCCGCCTCGAATTCCTTCATGCGTGTCTGCAACGGCCTGGGATCCTGTAAGGCCTTGTTCAGATTGGTCACGAAGTGCTCGACGCCAAGATAGCCGGTCCATCGGTAGATGAGTTCACCTTCCTGGTCCGCCAGTATGAATACCGGGTACAAGGCACCCGTATCGTACTGCCGAGCCAATTCAACGCCTTCGCCGTGATCGACATTGAGCGGCAGGTAGATCACCTGGTCGAGGGCGCGACGGAATGCCTCCTGTCCCGCTTCCCTGGCGGCCCTGTCGCAATAGTCGCAATCATCGGCGGCGAATTTGATGAGCAAGGGCCTGCCTTCGGCGCCGGCCAGCGCCCTGGCTTCCTCGAAGGTCTTCGGACCCGCTCCGTCGCTGGACTCCTCCGCCGCGGGAGGTATGAACCCGGCTCCAATGATACTCATTCCTCCCCACATCGCCACGATCATCAACAGTATTGTCACCCGCATGGTCAGCTCCTTCCGTTCAATGGCGACAGTCTATCACAAGGCGGCGCCGGCATCCCTCGTCCGTTCGATCAGGAGCAGCGTCACATCGTCGTCATGGGGTCGTTCTCCACGGTGACGGTCGAGCGCTTCCAGGAGATGGTCAAGAACGCTGGAAATCGGCCAGCCGCTGGTGCAGCGCAAGACCTCCGACAATCCTTCCGGACCCCAGAAACACTCATCCGGACTGAGGCATTCGGTGACACCGTCGCTGTACACACAAATTCTGTCACCCGGCGCCATTTGGATCTGCTCGACCAGGTAGGGTATCCGCAAATCGGTGGCGGTCAGGATGGGTCCGGTGGAGGACAACCGTTCGATGCCGCCGTCCCGGAGCCATATCATGTCGGGATGTCCGGCGTTGAAGAACCTCAGCATTCCATCGCGCTGGAGCAGGCCGTAGACCATGGATGCATAGCGGGGAAGTTCGAGGAAGTCTATATTCTGCAGGAGGTTGGAGAGAGTGGTCTCGGGTGAGGAGCCCAGCCGGCGGGCGGCGCGCAGCATGGAGGTGAGCATGCCGGCGTACATGGCGGCCTGGACGCCGTGACCGGCAAGGTCGAGGAGTGAAAACTGGACCGAATCGCCCAGCGGCCGATAGGCGAAGGCGTCACCGCCCACCGCATCGCAGCTCCGGAGGCGTCCTTCCAGTCGCCAGCCGCTGCAGTGGAGTGGTCCGCGGGGCAGCAGGCTATGCTGGAACCGCCGGGCGCGTTCCAGATCGTCCGACAGGCGGCGCAGGTGGTCGGCGTTCGCCTGCTGGGCGCGTCGCAACCGCAGGCAACGATCCACCAGTGCCAGCAGTACCCGACGGTCGATCGGCTTGAAGAAAAAATAGAACACATCCTCCACCAGCGCCCGGTAGAGCTTCTCATCAGGCTCCGAGGTGGAACCGGTCATGAGAATCATATCCATGTCAGGCTGAATGTGTTTCAGTCGATGATGCAGTTCGTACCCATCACCATCCACCAGCCGGATGTCGATGATGGCGACATCAAACCGCCGCTCCGCGGCTTTCTCCATTGCTTCGGCCACTCCACCGGCGGTCAGGACATCGTGCTGGCGGGACAATACCCTGCTCAAACCACGGCGCATGCCCGGATCATCGTCCACTACCAGGATGGCGGCCCGTCCGTTCATCGGTTCGCCTCCATTTCCACTGTCGCGGTGGTGCCGATGTTCAGCGCACTGACCAGGGAAAGCCGGCCGTTCATCTGCCAGGTCAAGGTGCGGCAGATGGGCAGGCCCAATCCGGTTCCGCCCGGCTTGGTGGTGTAAAAGGGTTCCTGGGCGGCGGCCAGTTGTTCCGCAGTCATGCCGGGGCCGTTGTCCCTGATTTCGAGGATGACCCTGTCGTTCCCGTGCAGGGTGGTGGTGATGCCTATTTCGCCGCCGTTGCCGCTGAACGCATCCACGGCGTTGTTTACGAGGCCGCCGATGATGTGTTCGAGATGCCGGTGGGAAGCACGAACCACCGGAATGGCGTCATTCAACCGCAGCAACAAACGAATCCCCTTACGTTCCATGTCGCCGCTGAAAAACGCCATGGTCTCGCGGATCACCTGGTTTAGATCCACCGGTCCCACGCCGGTCCTGCCTGTTCCCGTCTCCCTCAGCAGGTTGTTGAATATCCGTTTGATGAGTGCCGCCTTGTGGATGATCTGATCGAGATCCTCAACCAGCGTGCCGGGATCGCATTCACCATCCTGCAGGTCCACCCGCATTTGCGGAGCGAGAAGCAGGATGGCGCCGGCGGCGTTACGGATATCGTGGCTGACGGCCTGGGCCAGCGTGACCTGTCCGGCCTGGAACTCCGCCTGCAGTACGCGGTCTTCCAGGGAACCGGCCACCCTGGCGTTGCGCAGGGCGGTGGCGGCGACCTGGCGGAAGTCATCCACCACGGTCACATCCCACCGGTCAAAGGGTGTTCTCCGCCATGCCGCGATCTTCAACAATCCTAACAGGGTCGTTCCGAACAACAGTGGAGTGCAGAGAATACTGGATGGCGCCGGCACTCCCTTGCCATGCCAGTAACGGAGGATGTCGTAGAGCTGCCGGTCCACTGGATCGAGCACCGCCTCGTCGTCGAGGATACGGCTATGGGGGGATTCGATCAGCTTCGCCGCCAGCGCCGCCGGTGCGGCGAAGGAATAGCCGATGTACCCGCTCTTGGTCTTGGTCCATACCACTTTCTCGGCTTCAACGCGCAGTTCGCCGGTGCGGTCATCATAGGCCAGGAAGGCGGCGGAATGGTCCGGTCCCACCAACTGCAGTATGCCGGCCAGAATCTGGTAGGCCAGGTCGATGGGCCTGAGTTCACGGACGATCTTTTCCTTGATTCGGGCCAGAACGGACTGGAGCCGGCTTTCCACGCGCCTGGTCAGCACCAGCGCCAGCACCTCCGCCATTTCGTTGAGGGCATACCCGGTACGCGGTGAGAACGCGCCGCGGTTGCGCGCCGCGCCAGTGACCCCCACCAGACGGCCATGCACCCGCACCGCTGACAACAGCAGGTTGTCAGGCAAATGGGGTGCCTGGTTGCCGGCGAACAGCGCCAGGATCTCCTGATTGAAACTGCGGCCATCTCCCACCACCAGCAGGCTGCTCAGGTGATCCTGGCCGAGACGGCCGTGGAGCAGGCAGGTGGCATCGGCACCCAACCGCTCCTTCGCCGCGGTCAGGTAATGCTTGTAAAGTTTATGGAGCGCGTTGACCCGCGTCAGATTGCTCTCCAGGCACGCACAGTAGTCCTGCCGACGTACCCTGTCCAGGTCGATCATGGCCTTTTTCTCATAAGCCCATGCCCTGTTCGGTGAAGTGCCTGACCGCCTCATCGCTCAAGGGGTGATGGATGATCCGCTGCATCACGCGCCAGGGGAGAGTGACGTGCCGCGCCCCCGCAGCGAGGGCCATTTCCATCGTTTCCCTCGATTTGATGCTGGCGGCGATCACGCTGGTTCCGCTACCATCCAGGCAACGCGCCATGGTGCTCAACAGCGCCATGCCCTCCACTCCGGCCCGCTCGGCCCGTTCCAGGTACACCGCCACGTAAGACGCGCCAGTCTCCATGGCTGCTATCGCCTGTGCTACGCTGAACAATGCGGTGGCACAGCAGGGCACCTTGGCGCTGATCTCGCGCATGAACGAAAATCCCAGTTCGGTCGGAGGAATCTTTACCACCAGGTGATCACCCAGGATGGTCCTGATCCTGTTCAATTCAGCCCGTAACGCATTCATCTTGGTGCCGGTCATCTGGTAGAAAACCTGGCCAAAGTCAAGCTGTGACAACCGCTCAAGAATAATCTGGATGGTCCTCGGGCTCCCCCGCTCCTCGCTGGCATGGGCTTCTCCAGCCAACAGCAACGGATTTGTGGTCACTCCCGCCACCCAACCCAGCCGAGCCGCCTCAATTGCTTCATCATAGTTCGCTGAATCAAGATAGATTGACATGTCCACCTCCATCACCCAATCTCCCGGGCATGATGCGAACGCCGTGAGCAGCGACTCCGCAGGGAAGACTCCGCGCCGCCGTCCGTGCCGCCGCTAGAGCGCCGGTGCCGCTTTTCCAGGCCCCGCGCCCGGCCTTCTAAGTCGCTCAACATGATATGGTCTCATGTTACCTTTCGGATAAGAAATAACAAAGTACTCCCTGTCAGGGTACGCCGCCATCACTTTTCGATCCAGTTCGCCTCCATCATAACGGGCATAGACCACTGGTCCGTCGAATCCAATGCTGTTCTGAGGAAACACCGATCCATAACTCATCCACTGGTCCCTGCCGATGGAAGAGTCGACGAACACCACGGCATTGCGTATGTTCCGCGCCGCCACCGTCCGCATGATGACCGGTGACAGGTTGTTAAAGGCCCTGAGCCGTCGCATGATGTCGAGATGACCGGAAGGATTGCGTATGGAGAGGGCCATGACCACCAGCATCATAACCGCCGTGGTGATCCGTCCGGCAGCCTGTTCACCCGGCGCCGGTTTTCCCGGGAAGCGCCATCCCGG
>JAFGDC010000296.1 GCA_016932295.1 candidate division CSSED10-310 bacterium | reverse complement strand
CGGTAATCGAACGAGCGCACGGCCTTGGCCATCACCAGCTTGATTTCATCCTGTTCAAAGGGTTTGGTGATGAAATCGAACGCCCCCATTTTCATGGCATTCACGGCGGTCTCAATGGAACCGTGGGCGGTTATGATGACGACGGGGATTTCCGGATATGCCAGGTTGACCTCCCTGAGGAGTTCCAGTCCATCCATTCCGGGCATTTTGAGATCCGAGAGAATCGCCGAGACGTAGTGTCGCTCCAATTCCCGGATGGCTTCCAATCCATTAACGGCAATGAAGGTATCATAGCCTTCACGGCGAAGGATCGCTTCCAGTATCCGCCGCATGTTGGTTTCGTCTTCGACAATCAAAATCGCGTGTTTCATGCGGAGATGCTCCTCTCCTCCCCGACATCATGTCCGGCGGTTTTGTCATCCGGAAATGCCGCGGGTAAACTTATGGTGAAGCTGGTTCCTTCTCCACTGCGGGAATCTGCCATGATCGTCCCATTATGCGCATCCACGATCTTGTGGACAATCGCCAGGCCGAGACCGGTACCTTCAGCTTTGGTGGTGAAAAATGGCGTAAACAACCTGTCGAGGTTTTCTTCTGGTATACCGATTCCCGTATCGCGAATACGCAGGCGGATCCACCCGCCACGCAACGATTCTACACTGTTCTCCTGTCCCGATTCCGCACCGGCCGACGTGTCCGCTTCATGAACGCCTTCGATGCGCAGCTCTCCACCCGCCTGCATGGACTCCGTGGCATTGTTCATCAGGTTCAACAGGACCTGCTTCAACTCGTCCTGATCGCCGCGCAACAGGAGGGGTGTATGGGGAAAATCGACCATACAGTTGATCCCTGCCTGATGCAGGCGCGGTCGCAGCAATTCCACGAGGCGATTGGTGAGAGCGGCGATATCGAGGACCTGGTGCATGGCGCTGACCGGCCTGGTGTAATCGAGAAAACGCGTCACCACCTTGTTCAACCGGTTGACCTCTTCGATGATGATACTCAGGAATTCCCCATGATCACTATCGTCCTCTCCGCTGCCGATAAATTGAGCGGCAGCCTTGATGGCGCCCAGCGGATTGCGGATCTCATGGGCAAGGCCGGCGGCCATCTCGCCCAGGACGATCAGCCGATCGCTTCTTTTCATCCGTTCGTAGATCCTGGCATTGGCGATGGACACGGCGATCTGGTTGCCGATGGCACTAAGCAGATCCTTCTCCCGCTGGGTGAACACTCCTTCCCCACTTTCTTCGCCGCCCAAGGAGATGAATCCCAGCAACTGATCATGATAATGCAGAGGTACGCACACATCCGCCCGCAACCAGTTCATGGCGCGGACCACATCCTTGATGCGCAGCCGGTTTTCCGGAAGCAACCAGAGCTGCAACTCTCGCAGCAGTTCCTCTCGATCGAGGGGGGTCTTCTGGAGTCGAAGCTGTTCGATGAGCGGTGTTGATTCTCCTATGACCGCGAGATTTTGTGGTGGCGGCTGGTTGCCCTCTATGAAGTGAAAGCCCTGGTGTTCCGCCGGTGACCAGTAGATGGCGAACTGCTTGATCTTGGATACCCGACGGAAGGTTGAACGCATGGTTTTCTGGAGATCCTGCTGGGAAATCACCGAGACCAGTTCTCGGCTCAACCGGTTGAGCTGGTTGACCAACTCGAGGCTCTGATGGCGGAGGACCCGGTCCGACTGCCGTTCGATCAGGCCCTTCACCGGTTCGTAGATAATCATCAAGAGAACCGTTGCCACCAGGATGGCGAAAAAAGAATTGTAGGTATTGCCAACCCACCAAGCGCCGGCGATGCCGGACAAGGTCCATACAACGAAGGTGAATGCGAACAGGACGATACCCCGCCCAATTAAAAGATGCACATTGAGCAGCCGATAGCGGACAATAGCGACCGCGATGATCACCACATAGAGCAGGCTGCCCATGCTGCCGAGTTTGGGAATGCGCAAGCCCAGTCCGGCGAAATAGTCCGTGGCGCCGCAGGCCAACGCCACTCCCGAACCGACCAGCAGGTAGTTCAACTGCAACCGCTCGATCCGGCTGGAAGTGCTGCGGCGCTTGACGTGCAGGCGCAGCATGATGAGAACGCTGACAGGGGTGAGATACAGGGTGAGGAGGTATTTCAACACGGATTGGGGAAACAAGTGGCTGATACTGCCAGCAGCAAACAGGATGGCGAGGAGATAGCAGAGCCGCAGCACCTTCCTGTCCCGGCGCTCTCCGATGAAGAGCAGGGTAAAGTGCAAGGCGACGACCGGCAGAAACGCCACAGAGAGGAATATCATCTGTGGTTCATTGAGCACAGTGCCCATGTTCCAGCCCATGAGCAACAGGCTGAGTAGCGCGAAGGTGCGATGGATGGCGTTACGATGGGCTTTGGTGATAACGAAAACGGCGAGGAAAAGGTTGGTTATGGAGGCGATGAAAGCGCTTTGTACTGCGAAGTTGCTGAGCATGAATCTCCTCGCGCATTGTCAAAGGTAAGAGTAGCACCCTTTACCATGATTTAGAACAGTTCGGCGAGGTCCCTGGATTCAGTGGCGGCGTGCTGGCTTCGGAGATGAAGGGCTGCCTATTGAACAATGAGGGGAAATGGGTTATCAGATTAGCCTAGCGGTAGAGGGTAATCGATGCGCGAGTGAAAGGAATGTCCTTCACCCGGCGCGGCGATCGGATCGGTTCAAGTGAGGTAACAGATGAAAAGACAGCAATCCATTCTCATACTCGTCATGATGATCGCCGGATCGATGGGTCCGAAGCTGTGCGCTGCGACCCCTACGCCGGTTGCTACCCAGTTTCCCGTCACAATGACGCCGGTGACCACCGCCACCGCGGCGCCAACGGAATCGGCTTCCGTAACGCCCACCGCCCACATGGGCACGCCAGCCGCCACCACCACCCCTTGCAGCCGCCCCGAAGCGCCGGTTCTTCTCCATCCGGCGAACGATGCCAGGTTCGATCTGGAAAGTGAACCGCCGGTGCTTGATTGGATCGGCGCGGGTGATTTCCAACTGGAAATCGGGATCGATCCTGATTTTTCCGAGTCCCCCGCCCTGCTGGAAGTGAACGCATCCCAGCTCGATCTCGCCACTCTCATCCCCAGCCATGTCTGGCGTGAGCTTGCGTTCACCGCCTACTGGCGGGTTCGGATTCCCGGTCCTGCTGGATGCGAGGGCTATTGGAGCGTCGCATGGCATTTTTCGAAAACGACGATCAGCGCACCGGCGTTGCTCTGGCCGGAACAGGATGCCAGGTTTTCACCCACCGATGTGCCTGCCTATTTCTCCTGGACCAGAGTGGATGCTTCTTCAGGGTATTACACGATGGAAATCGGCATGGATCCTTCCTGGAACACCTCACTGGGATCTGCGATGATCGATGGTACGGATCTTGACCTCGAGGGCAATGTCAGCCAGGAGGATTGGGCCGCCTTGTATGGAACGTATTACTGGCGGATCGCGGCATTCGATGAGGCGAACAATCCCGGTCCATGGTCAGCCACCAGGTATTTTTCCCGTGCTAACCTGCCCGGTCCAGTCACGCTCACCCCATACGACCGGGAACACATGCCGGCCCGTAGTGCACCCCCATTGTTCTCCTGGGAATGCATCTCCAGTGCCGCCGGTTATCAACTGCAGTTCGCGACCGATACCGGCTTCAGGGAAATCCTGGCCACCATCGACCTCGATGACAGCCAGTGGGACACAGCGCCACTTATACCTGATTTGATCGAGTGGTATCGCGCCCATGGCGAATTCGCCTGGCGGGCGGCTGCGGTGGATGAGAACGGCTTGCACTGCCCCTGGGGTCCAGGGAGTTCCTTCACCAAGAACGGTCGCCTGCGCGTCATCGCTTACGGCGACAGCATCACATATGGGGACTGCTACGAGGAAGGCCCCGGCTACCTGGGTTTCGTTGAGGACATGCTGATCGATCGATACGGATTCGCCGAAGTGATCAACGAAGGCAATCCCGGCGCCAAGACCTACCATGGCAAGATCAATGTGGAAGATGTCCTGGAACGTAATAACGGAGAATACATGTTGATCATGTTCGGCACCAACGATACCGTCGATCCCTATGGCTGCACCCACTGGGGAGAGGAATACGGGTGTGATGTGGACGGCAACCTGTATGAAGTTGTGACGGCAGCTCTCGCCTACAACACCATCCCCCTGCTGGCCACCATCATCCCCACCAATCCGGATGGACAATGGTCCGATCCCTGGCGGCTGCTTGAAAACAACGAAAAGATCAGAGCCATGGCCAGCCAGGTTGCCGGTGTCCGACTGGTCGAGATGTACGGTCATTTTATGTCCTACGGTGACATCGTCCCGCTGTTCTGTGATTCATTGCATCTCAACCGTGATGGGTATGAATGGATGGCTTACGGCTGGTATCCATACTTGCTGGATTGACGTCATATCGGCACTCCCGCGGCTGCGGAAGGAGCTGTGAACGTGACTATTTTGGCGGCGGCATCACGGCAGTATCCCCCCCCGCCTGAAAACCGCCGCCGAAGTGAAACCCTGCGCGCCTGCTGCCGGCAGTCCGCGGCAGTCACTACTCACAGCCACCGGTGGCGGCAATCATGACCATTCCCCCGGTTTCCCCCCACTGCCGGAGCTTCCGATTCCTGACCGCTCTGCCCGCCGGTTTGCTGCTCATCGCGAGCCTGTTCAGCGGGAAACCACCGTCACTCGATCCAATCGCGCTGGGAGGCCTGCTGCTGGCGCCACTGATCATCCTGGCCGCCAGGGGCATCACCCGTCACCTGCCGGTCCAGCGTTCTGTCTCGCGCCGCCACCGACACCTGGTTCCTATCCTCCTCTTCATATCCGCCCTGGCCATCCACCTCACCATCGCCCTTCTCGTCTTCCATGGCAGGCCACGTCTGGATGACGGCGCCACGTACCTGTTCCAGGCACGAATCTTCGCAACCGGGCGGCT
>JAFGDC010000295.1 GCA_016932295.1 candidate division CSSED10-310 bacterium | reverse complement strand
GTTCAATCTTCCACGGCAACCAGGCGAGGCGCTCTTTCCAACGGGGTCGTACCCGGAATCTTGTAATCTTCGTCGTGAGGCGTTGGCTTTCAATCGTCCACGGCAACCAGGCGAGGCGCTCTTTCCAACGGGGTCGTACCCGGAATCTTGTAATGATCGTCGCGATGCGTTGGCTTTCAATCTTCCACGGCAACCAGGCGAAGCGCTCTTTAATGGGGTCGTACCCGGAATCTTGTAATGATCGTCGCGATGCGTTGGCTTTCAATCCTCCACGGCAGCCACGGAGACAAAGGATGCACTGCTGGCGTTACTCGAACATGACAAGACGCGGTGTGCAGACAGGAGGTGGTGTCCTTATGAGGGAGTGAACTGACAGTCTTGGTGTGCCGGGGTTACGCGTCGGATTGATCACATGCGCCCTGGGTGCGGCCTGATTCGTCCGCGCACCGCCCCGCCGAGCCAGCGTCGCCGATCGCACCGCCGCTGGAGGCATGCAGCGGCTTGCGTCGTCAGGCAACCTCTCGTCACCACTTGACCACCGCAGGCTTCTATCGAAACCAAAGTCGATCGAAGGTTCGATGCACTGAGATTCCGCATGGTTTGGACGTCTGAAGCCGATTTGAAGTGCCGGCAGGCGGCCTGGCCTGGTGATGCCGGTGGAAAGAAGCCGCGTGGCGATTCGCTGTGGTGGCGTGGGAAGTGACAATGTACAATGGAACTTATGAAAACGGGACGGAATCCATGACGAACAGCCGGCAATCGGATCTTGCCGGAAGCTGTACCATGCAATCGACATGGCCGGTGACAGCGTTCCTGGGATTGCTGGCGCATCGGATCATCATTCTGGTACATGCCGGCACCATGGAGCAGAATTTCGCAGCCGCGTTCGGCGTGATTGCGGGGCATCCCCACTGGCGGGTATATCAGAGCCGGCTTCTGGGGCCATGGCTGGTGAGGATGTTCGAGACCGTCCTCGACATCAGTTTCCAGGAGGCGTTCGTGCTGGTGGCCATGGTGCTGACCGTGGGTATCGGTCTTCTCGCTTTGGTCCTGGCCTGCCGCGCCGGTGTGCCGCGACCGCGAGCCCTGGGACTCACCGCCGCACTGCTGGGGGTGGTGGTCGCGCTGCAGGATCCGCTCTACCTGTACCTCTGGGATTATCTCGATATCCTGGTGTTCCTGTTGGTGGCTCATGGTATCGTGAATCGTCGCGGCGTGTGGTGGTTCGTGTGCCTCTTTCTTATCGCCCTGGCGAACAAGGAAAGCGCTTTGTTCATCGCCCTCTGGCTGTTTCTTGATGGCCTGACCGACGCCGGACCCGGGTCATTGCGTCTTCGGTGGTACCCGGCTCGTTGGCCGCGGGCTCTGGCCGGCCTGGTATTGTCGCTTGGCGGGATACTGACTATGGAGGTGATCAGGGATCGCCTGTTCGTGGCGGGAACGGGACGGGTGGCGGCGGCGGCAGGATCGACCCTGGGCACTTCACTGCACTTCAAACTCTGGCGGAACGCGACCAGTTACTGGATGAGCCTGCGGCATCCCGACGGCATGCTCACCTTCCTCGTCCCGCTGGCCGTTCCCGCCTTCACCGCTTTCTGTGTCATCAGATATCGCCGGCGACTGGATGATGCGGGTGCCAAGCTTCTCTGGCTGGTATTGATCATGCTGGTGTGCATCCACCTGTTCGCTTCGGTGATCGAGACCAGGTCGTTTCTCATGCTGACGCCGTTGCTTTTCACGGTGTGCGCGGTGTACGGAGGTCCTCCCCCCGGCGCGAAGTTGAGTCAGTAATATCCGGCGGCGGCCTCAGAGTCGGAAATCCGCCCAGACCGCCCCGTGATCGGACGCGGCATTGCGCCAATTGGTGACGGTGCTGAAGGAGTTGATTCGGCCGTCGGTGTATTCCTCCACGCCGGCTATCCCGCGGCGCTCGACGCCGGCATCCCGCAATGCTTCCAGCAGAGGATCGGAAACCAGGATGAAGTCGATCTGTTCATTGGCCCTGTAATGATAGGTCCAGCGTTCCTCCGGCTGATCCGGATAGATTGCCGCCAGCACATCATGCAGCCTTGGATTGGTGAGCAGCGGTGCAAGGGGTGTGCTGTCGGGGGCGTCGTTGAAATCGCCGGCGACGATGACCAGATCGTGTTCCAGATCGTAGCGTTCATCGATGATTTCGTTCACCCTGGCGGCTTGCCGCTGCCGCCGTGCATCGCCGGCGGCGGCAACGCCGCTTTTGCTTTTGAAATGATTCACCAGGAGATGGAGTATTCTTCCGCCGGTCAACAGGATCTGGCATTCGAGGCAATCGCGTGAAAAGGTGCGGGATTGCGCTGTGCCGTCGAAGATATTGGTACGCACATCGCCCAGGGGAAAACGACTATAGACTCCCACATCGATTCCGCGTTGGTCGTTGCCGTCGATGAGAATGTTGTGTCCGTACCGCCTGTTGAGCCGCTCCGAGTTGAAGGAATCCATCACCGGACGGTTTTCCACCTCGATCATGCAGATGATGTCCGCGCCGACCTCCCTGATCACCTTGGCGGTGTTTTTACGGCAGTCATCGGAGAATTTCTCCCGCCTGAAGGTGATGCAACCATCCCAGTCAGCCTGGCCGCCGGCTTTCACCACGTAAGAGTCACCCTGCTTCTTAATGACGTATTTCCCAATGCTGCTGCGCATTATGTTGAATGTGATGTAATCCTTCACCAGACCATACAATTCGATTATTTTTTCCTTGTCATAGACCTCCCTGCCCAACTCCTGGTTGAGTTGTGCGATGCGCGCCATTTTGTCGTCGCCGAGGCTGTGATCGGCAAGGTTGAGGACCTTGGCCCGATCGAACAGGTTCTCGACATTGAAGGACCCCACTCGAAACTCCATGACATTCTCCTTTCAGAAACTCGCGGTGAGTGCGCCACACCGGTATGCCGGAAATCGAGAACAGTTTGTGTTGGTTACTAAAAAAAGTGTACACAGTCTGGTCCTGGCGCGCAATGGTTCTCTCGCCCGGCGGGAGCGTTCCCCACAATAGATACTGGCAACCGGCGGTGGAAACATGGACCGGTCCGGATGCAGATGGCGATGGAGATACCGTTGTCGTGGATCCCTGGCGGGGGATTTGGGGGATGCACGGGAAATTTGTGTTCCTGCCCGCGTATTATTATAGTAAACTGCGACTGTTTCCCGATTACAGGTGAAAGTTTGGGCGAATCACGCGTAGACGATCCAAGAGGAGGATTTCATTGAAAAAGGTGTTACTGGCGGTGTGCCTTTTGGGAGTGGCGGTGCCATATGCCTGGGCCGAATGGGTATCGTTTGGCGAGGAACTGGGAGGTGCCCCGTACGAGGTTCAACTGGTCCGGTCGGATGCAACCGGAATCGAACTGATGGTGAGGTTCGCCGGAGTGGAATTAACCCCGGTGACCATGGAGGGGGAGGAATACTCTCAGGCCGGGATGGCGGGCTTGTACCCGGGAGTGGAAATCGGAATGCCGGATCTGCCGCGACTGGTGGGGAAGGTGGCGATTCCATCTCGAGCCGCCGTGACGGCGTCGGTCGCCGCCACGCGTCTGGTCGATCTCGGTGATCGCCGCATGGCGCCAGTGCAACTGCCCGCGACGGATGGTGGCGACGCGTTGCCGTTTGTCATCAAGGATGTGTATTATCGGAGTGGCGGCGCGTATCCCGAGAACGCCATGGAACTGGGTGATCCGGCCATCTGGCGGGAACTCCGCGTGGTTCCGGTGATCATTCAGCCGCTGCGCTGGGAAGCGGCGTCCGGGCGTCTGACCGGCGCTGCCATGGTGCAGGTCAGGCTGGACTTCGTGGATGCTCCCACCAGCAATGTGAAGGAACGCGCCCCCCGCCCGGTTTCACCGGTATGGGATGCCCTTTACCGCGCCGGCATCTGGAACTACGAATCGGCGGCCCCGCCCCGGGAATCCAGGCTGGGGAGTCGATCCCTTCCGATGAAGTACCTGGTGATCGCAGACGACTCGTTGATGACGGGCGTAGAGGATTTCGCCGCCTGGTACAATTATATCGGCATAGGCTGCGAGGTGCAGCCCAGGTCCTCCGCCGGCACCACCGCATCGGCCATCAAGTCGTTCATTCAGGGCTATTATGATACGCAGGGGATCGAATACTGCCTGCTGGTGGGTGACATCAGCCTCGTGCCCATCGGCAGTTACAGCGGCGATCCTTCGGATCATTATTATACCTTGTTGGAGGGGTCTGATGACTATCCGGAGATCGCCCTCGGTCGGCTCGTCACCACCAGCTCCGCGCAGGTGGAACACCAGTTGCAGAAGGCGCTCAACTACATGCAGTCGCCGCCGCAGGACAACTGGACGCAGAAGAGCATCCTGGCGGCGCACGAACAGAGTTATCCGGGTGATTACACGCAGTGTAAGAACGAAATCAGGACCTTCTCCTATGGGATTGTGACACCTGTTTTTGACACCTGTTATCCCCCGGAGGGTTGCACCAAGGCACATGTCACTTCGGCCATCAACGAGGGCCGCGGCCTGGTCAATTACCGCGGCCACGGCTCCATCACCGAGTGGAGTTGGTCCCCTGGCTGGTCCACTTCCGATATCTACGCACTCAGCAACGGTTTATACATGCCTCACACGTTTAATATCTGCTGCGAAAACGCCTGGATCGACAGTGCCCAGGAGACTATCTGCGAGGCGTGGATGAACGCGGGCAGCGATGGTACCGGGGGTGCGGTGACGGCCCTGGGGGCCTCGCGTGATTCGTACACCGTGCCCAATCACGATTTCGACAAGCGTTTATACACGGCCTTGTTCGACGAAGGCATCAACAGTATCGGTTATTTGATCAACGCCGGCCGTGAAACCATGATCGACATGGGTGACCTTGGTATCTACAACACCTACATCTACCTGTTGCTGGGTGATCCCGCCCTGGATGTCTATACGCTGGCACCGATGGAGCTGGAGGTGGATTATCCTGATGCCATCCCCATGGGGCCGGTGGATCTGGAGGTGAACGTCGCCGTGGCCGGCGTCCCCGTGCCCGATGCCAGGGTGTGCTGCACGAAGGAAGGCGAGATCAGCGAGGTGGCATACACGAATGCCTTCGGCGTGGCGGTGGTCAGCATCGAGCCACTGACACCCGGCTATATCCAGGTCGTGACCACGGCACACAACGGCCTGCCGAACGAAGGCTCGCTGCTTGCCCTGACCACCGGTTGTGGCGTCGTGATGACCGATTCGGACATGTATAATTGTTCCGATGTCGTGGAGATCAAGGTATGGGATGCCGACCTCAACCTGTCGCCCGGCGCCGTCGACCTGGCGCAGGTGACGGTGGCCAGCCTCAGCCATCCAACCCCGGTGGTGGTGCAGCTTACCGAGTCCGGTCCGGACACCTCCCAGTTCAACGGCGCGGTGATGTTGACCGACGGCGCGCCGGGACTCAGCAGGGTGGGCGTGGTGCATGGCGACCTGGTGACCGTGACGTACGAGGACGAGGACTGTGATGGCGCGCCGCAGACAGTGACGGCGCAGG